>JAQWQB010000053.1 GCA_029245065.1 Flavobacteriales bacterium
AGCTGCTACAGCCGCCATAGCCATCGGGGAAACATGCCTTTTTATTCCAATGCCATGAGAAGGATCGGCAATAACTGGAAGGTGCGTTTTTTCTTTAAGAAGGGGGATCGCATTCAAGTCCAGAGTGTTCCGATACGCTTGTTCAAACGTTCGAATACCTCGTTCACAAAGCATGATTTTTTCATTCCCCGCCTAAATACATATTCGGCACTATAGAGAAGTTCATCTATGCTCCCGCTAATTCCGCGCTTGAGTAATACAGCTTTGTCAAACTTGTCCCAACGCATCTAGCAAATTGAAATTTTGGGCGTTTCTGGCTCCAACTTGGAAGATATCAACGTAAGGGAGCATATCTTCAACCTGACTTACTTGCATTACTTCGGTGATGATTTTTATCCCATGCTCTCTGCAAATACGGTAGAAAAGTTTGAGGCCTTCCATTCCCATACCTCGAAAGCTGTACGGATTTGTTCGGGGCTTGTAAACGCCACCGCGCATGATGCGAACCTTGTTTTTTACAAGCTGCTCCACGGTACTTTTGATTTGTTCTTCCCCCTCAATGCTACAGGGCCTCCCATAATGGCCAAGCTCCCGTCGCCAATGCGAACACCATCTCCCAAGTCAATTGAAGACTGACCAACTTTCCATTTTTTAGAAGTGAGTTTGTAATTGTCACTAACCCGGTGAATGTCTTTTACTCCTTTGGTTCACCCAATTTTTCGAATATCGAATTCTCCTTTGCCTATGCAAACCAGGTAATTGGCCAATTACGTATTGACTTCGTTGCTGGCATAGCCCAAGTTGGAAATGGTTGAAATGAGATGTTCTTTCGTTTCGGAATTGATGGTGTTTTCTAACTGAATAATCATGGTCGAACGGTTTTGATAAATTGGTGAACAGTGTTTTTGATAGTTGATGAAGAAGCCAACGCTTTGACGAAAGCACTTCCAATAATAGCCCCAGCTCCGTCTTCATTCACGTAGGCTACGTCTTCATTGTTTTTGATATTAAACCCAACCAGAAATGGCGTTTTTAACTGCATTGCGGAAAGGCGACTTAGAAATGAGCTGGACGAAGCTATTCCCGTGGATTTTCCAGTTGTACTCGATGAACTCACGGCATAAATGAAACTAGTGCTCTGATCATCGATCTGTCTTATGCGTTCATCGGAAGTGGTTGGAGTGATTAGAAATACGATACTCAAGCCATGTTTTTCAAAGATGTCCTTGAAATGAAGGTTGTAGTATTCAAAAGGAAGGTCTGGCAATATGATTCCTGAAATACCTGCTTCTTCACATGATTGACAAAATTCAGCAACTCCAAAGTTTAGAACCGAGTTGTAGTAGCCCATCAACAGGAGTGGGGCGGCGCTTTTGAGGTTGCTTAGTTGTTCGAAAAGCAATTGAAGTGACATCCCGTTTTTTAGGGCCACAGCGCTGCTTTCTTGAATGGTTGGACCATCGGCCAATGGGTCGCTGAAAGGAATACCAATTTCGATGAGATCAACACCAGCTTCGTTCAGCGCGTCAATAATTTCTGACGTACTATCAACTGCAGGATACCCCGCAGTGAAGAAGATATTCAACAGGCCGTTTGGGTTTCCGGCGAAGCAGTTGACCAAGCTGTTTTGTAAAAGATTATTCATGGTTGAAATAGGTTTGATACGTTGCAAGGTCTTTGTCACCTCTTCCGCTTAAATTCACAACAACAGCGTCGTTGGCATCGAATGAAGCGCGCTTTAAATAGGCCAAGGCATGAGCCGACTCAATAGCCGGTATAATACCTTCAAGTTGGGCCAATTCCAGACCGGCTTGTATGGCCTCGTCATCTGTGACTGCGGTGTATTTTACTCTATTTCAATCACTAAGCACTTGCTTAAACTCCAGAATTCCATTGGGTCATTAATCTCGAGTGTGAGCATTCCTTCTTCATCTGCAGAAAAATCGAAGCTCGTATTCGGATGTTCAGAGTGAACACTTGCTTCTTTGCTGTACATCGGTATTCGGTTCACTGCACGCATGTCAATGGTTTTCCAATCGACGTTTTTCGCTTCGTCCAGTTTCAACTCTGTTCTTCTGAATAAGGGAAGCCCTTTTCTGGCAATAAGTCCTTCTTCAACCAGTTCGTCTTTGCTGCCGATGGCAACTAATCGTTCAGCGTTAATTTTGGCTGTAATGTTTTCACGCATTTCCAACTCATCGAGATGACGTTGCAATTCAGCAATGTGTTCCCCGTCATTTTGAAGTTCAAAAACCAATAGCTCAATTTCAGCTTCTTGATCAGCAAGCGCATCCATTGCAACTTGTAGATCGTCTTTCACTTCTCTCGCTTTACGTTCTTCAGTCTTCAAAGCAGATTGAAGTTGTGCTACTGAATTTTCATAAGCACTGATTCGTTCTCCTATAAATTCCATTTTCTTTTGAAGCTCTACTTTTTCTTCAGTGTTCGTCGCTAGATCTAACTTGGGAAGTAACGCATCCATCTGATCATTTAGTTTGGCCAAATACGCCTCGCGTTCAGCCAAGTTATGTTGAGCATTCACAAGGCTTTGATTCAACTGTTCTTTTTCCGCTTGTAGCGGATTAATTTGCTCGATTTCTGGCTCGTTAGCACAGGCAATCAGAAAGAGCATTGCAATAGGAATTAGTGCTTTCATAGTTCTTGTTTTTCTTAAAGAACGCATGAAATTCTCAAGTAGTTATACCGCTGTAGTGGGTTCTCTGGTAAGCGTCAATAGCTGACGATTATCTGTGAGTTGAAGAAGGTGTTTTTAATGGTTTAAAACGAAAAAAGAGGCCTTAGCCTCTTTTCAATTTGTTAGATGTAGCTGCTGTCTTTCAGCCAATCTCGCAAAGCAATGCGTTCTTCTCCGGCGAGTTGTCTGACCGCTTTTCTTAATTCTTGTCTAAATAGTAGGGGATCAAAGCTGACCTTTCCCAACACCGTCTTATAATACTCCAACATAGAACCTTGATCTATTTTTTTTAGTGATTCAAAATACTGTTCGAAGTACTCAATGTGATCTAGTAGTTTGTTTTTCTTCTTCTATTTACGGGGTTTTTCGACAGAGGTTTCAGTCACCTTCAAAAATTCTGGACTTTGTTCAATGGCATTCATGACTTCACTTAAAATATGGTCAATGGAGTCGTTTTGACTGAAACGAAGCGGCTTTTTGACGTCCATGTATAGGGTAACGCCTTTCTTCTTCTTTTTAAGTCCTTTTTTGTCGAAGGCCCTTCTAAACCCGTCTATCACAATGGGAAGCACAACACAATCAGTTTGTTGTATGATATGCGCTGTTCCCTTTCTACCCGGGACAAATGGGGTAGTGGTTCCTTGTGGAAATGAAATGACCCAGCCTTCTTTGAGCGCTTGTGTTACTTTGCCGGTGTCTTTTTTATCGACGGGTCGGGTCGTGGCTTCACCATCTTTTCGCCAGGTACGTTTTACGGTAAGCGCTCCTCCTAATGCCATGATTTTTGTAAGAATCTCCGATTTCATGGTTTCTTCAGCAGCAACGAAGTAAATACTCGATTTTGGGACTTTCAAGAAGCCAGGATAATACACATCATTGGGCTTTCCTGCCAAAGCAGATTCAATGACATGGAACATGTAAGTTACGTCTGCAAAGTAGGTCTGATGATTGGAAACAATAAGTACATTGGAATCGGGCAATGATTGGATGTGTTCGGCGCCTTGAATGTCTGTGTAGTACCACCAATTAAAGCGTGGCCAAGTGACCAATCCGACCATGCGAATCATAAAGCGCTTTACCCAAAGAGGTTGCCCGAAGGTGTTCCTTTTCATCCGGTAATATTACTCAATTCAATTTTGGTAATTGTATGCACGCCTAGTATTGATAGGGGGTTGAAAGAGATGGCTGGAAGAAGTAGGTGTTCTTGATATGACGAATTATACAGTTGGCTTTTAGTCTATTCAGGCTAATTCATTCAGAAGGTTGAGTATCGCTAATAGTCTATTCATATCCGCTTCGAAATAGGGCAAAAAAAGAAAGGTCTAGACGTTTCCAGACCTTTCTACCTTAACCAAAATAACTATTAACCAAAACCAAAACTTACTAGATAAGTAGTTTGGTCTCTGTATCACAAGACTCGTGCCAAAACAGATTGGTTGCACCTTTAATATGCGCTGTGAGTGTTAATTGGTGTTAACAATGCATGTTCACGGAGTGAAATAGAAATGTGACCACCACACCATTCTGATTCGTACCTTTGCACTGCAAATTCGAAAACACATTCTCAATGAAAGAAGTATATATCGTAGGAGCAGCGCGTACCCCAATGGGATCTTTTCTAGGCGCGTTGAGCTCTGTACCAGCAACAAAATTAGGCGCAACGGCAATCAAAGGAGCGCTAGACAAAGCAGGTGTTTCACCTGATCAAGTGCAAGAAGTACTGATGGGCAATGTTCTTCAAGCAGGTCTTGGACAAGCTCCAGCGAGGCAAGCCGCCATGTATGCAGGTATTCCAAACAGCGTCCCATGCTCAACGATCAATAAGGTATGTGCTTCAGGTATGAAAGCAATTAGCCTTGGTGCGCAGTCTATTATGACTGGAGACAACGACATCGTTGTGGTAGGAGGTATGGAGAACATGAGTTCTGTGCCACATTACTTGGACGGACGAAAAGGAGCGAAGTTCGGCGATATCAAAATGGCCGATGGGATGTTAAAAGATGGTCTCACAGATGTTTACAACAAGACCCACATGGGGAACTGTGCTGAACTATGTGCACGTGATAAGAACATCACTAGAGAAGAACAAGATGCGTTTGCAATTGCTTCATACGAGCGTTCTGCAAAAGCATGGGCTGACGGCAAATTTGCGAATGAAGTGGTACCTGTGGAAGTGCCACAACGAAGAGGGGATGCTTTAGTTGTAGCAGAAGATGAAGAGTACAAGAATGTGAAAATGGAGAAGATTCCAGCACTTCGTCCGGCATTCGACAAAGAAGGTACGGTAACAGCTGCGAACGCTTCTACTTTGAACGATGGTGCATCAGCCCTTGTTTTGGTCAGTAAAGAGAAAGCAGAGGAACTAGGATTAACGCCTGTAGCAAAGATTGTTAGCTATGCTGATGCAGCACATGAACCAGAGTGGTTTACAACTGCACCTTCGAAAGCATTGCCAAAAGCATTAGCTAAAGCGGGAATGACGAATGATCAGATTGATTTTTGGGAGTTGAATGAGGCCTTTGCCGTAGTTGGACTCGCCAATATAGCTGAGCTTGGAATAGACGCTTCAAAAGTGGACGTTAATGGAGGTGCTGTAGCACTTGGTCACCCGCTTGGAAGTTCAGGTTCACGAATCATTGTTACATTGATCAACGTACTTGAGCAGAACGGTGGCAAGTATGGAGCCGCAGGAATCTGCAACGGTGGAGGTGGAGCCTCAGCCATGGTTATTGAGAAACTGTAAAAGCTGTATATTTATTTCTTTTTTCCGCCAATCACATCTTCTTCGGAAGTGGGGTTGGCGGTTTCTTTTTAAATCATGGTAATTGGTGTTCAAGTGATTCCAGTGCTTTTTTCCAGCTCGAAAACAGAGTTGATTTCGAGAATTTTATGTTAAAAGACTAAGACGAAAAATAGGTGCTAAGGTAAGGACAATCCTATTCTCGTAATCATCACGCAGAGCTAGATAAACAGCTTTGAAGTAAACAACAGGGTACTACTCATAGCTCGCAAGCATGCAATGTCTGCAATTCTTCACCCCCTTTTTTCCATCAAACTGATTTCAATGTTTTGGATATCTTTAAGCTCCCAGCAAAAAGGTATTCTAGAAAAGGATTCCTCCTAACTGGCTATAACAACTAACAGCAACACCAAATGGACTTACGAATCAACTCATTTGCAGAATACCAAGATAAATACGCACAAAGCGTTCATGATCCTGAAGGTTTTTGGGATCAAATTGCGCAGACATTCACATGGCAAAAACCTTATTCCAAGGTATTGCAATGGGAGTTTGACACACCAAAGGTGAAATGGTTTGAAGGCGGTAAAATGAATATCTCGGAAAACTGCTTGGATCGCCATTTGGAAGAACGAGGCGACAAGGTTGCTATCATTTGGGAGCCGAATGAACCGGGAGATGAGGTGATAAAGTGGACGTACAAAGAACTTCACCAACGGGTCTGTCAGTTTGCGAATGCCTTGAAGAGTCAGGGAATTAAAAAAGGTGATCGGGTGGTTATTTACATGCCCATGATTCCAGATTTAGCTGTTGCTCTGCTAGGTTGTGCGCGCATTGGAGCGGTCCATTCGGTAGTGTTTGCTGGCTTTTCTGCTTCGGCAATGGCAGACCGAATTAACGATGCCCAAGCTGTAGCAGTTATCACTTCAGACGGATTGAATAGAGGAGCAAAACAGATTGATTTAAAGCAAATTGTTGACGATGCGCTACAACATTGTAGCTCTGTTCATACCGTAATTGTTAAGAATTGCCTCGGATGGAAACCAGCTATGGTTACTGGAAGAGATGTTTCATGGGAGGAAGCAGTTCGAGATCAATCTACTGACTGTGCCCCTGAGCCCATGGATGCTGAAGACCTCTTTTTCATTCTATACACTTCCGGTTCAACGGGGAAACCAAAAGGGGTTGTGCATACATGCGGAGGCTATATGATTTATGCCGCTTACAGTTTTCAGAATGTATTTCAACCGGAAGAGAACGATGTTTATTGGTGCACAGCCGACATCGGTTGGATTACGGGTCACTCATACATTGTATATGGTCCGTTACTAAGCGGCGCCACTTCATTGATGTTCGAAGGGGTCCCAACTTATCCTGATGCGGGAAGGTTTTGGAAAGTTTGTGACAAGCATAAAGTGAATCAATTTTACACCGCTCCAACGGCCATTCGAGCACTGATGGCATGTGGGAACGAACATGTTCAAGGACACGATTTATCTTCGCTAAAAGTACTAGGAACGGTAGGTGAGCCGATAAATGAAGAAGCTTGGAACTGGTACCACCATTTCATAGGAAAGGAAAAATGTCCCATTGTAGATACGTGGTTCCAGACCGAAACGGGTGGGATCATGATTTCCGGATTAGGAGCACACAGTCCGATGCATGCAACGCACGCAGGATTGCCATTGCCTGGAATTCAATTGGTTTTGCTCGATAAAGAAGGGAAGGAAATCAAGGAGAACGAGGTAGAAGGGTATTTATGCATTAAGTTCCCATGGCCTTCTATGATCAGAACGACTTACGGAGATCATGAGCGATGTAAACAAGTGTATTTTTCACATTACAAAGGACATTATTTCACCGGAGATGGGGCGAAGAGAGATGCCAACGGCTTGTACCGCATCATTGGAAGGGTAGATGATGTTATCAATGTTAGTGGTCACCGGTTTGGGACAGCGGAAATTGAAGATGCCATCAACACCAATGAACTCGTTGTAGAATCAGCAGTGGTTGGCTATCCTCATGAAATCAAAGGACAGTCAATATACGCATACGTCATTTGCAACGAAGCGCCTTCCAATGAGGCTGAGGCGAGGGAATCAATTATAGCAGTCGTCAGCGAACAAATAGGTCGAATAGCCAAGCCCGAAAAAATTCAGTTTGTTTCAGGACTACCCAAAACCCGATCAGGAAAAATTATGCGGCGTATTCTTCGGAAAATTGCAGAAGGAGAAGCAGACAAATTAGGAGATACGTCGACATTGTTAGACCCTTCTGTTGTAAAAGAAGTAGTAGAAGGAGCTTTGTAGTCAAGGCGGTTGGATAAATGAAAACGTGTGCTGATTGAACAAACACCAAACTTCAAGCATCGTATCCTAGTCAATACAGCAGACTGACTCATATGAATTGAAGGTTGATAGTCGAAAAGAAGAGTAAACTAACTCGAACAATGACCTTCGCGAAACGTCAGACTTTAGTCGAAATCAAGGAATCCACTTGATGTCCTTAAAGTCAGGCTTTCTTTTTTCTAAGAATGCATTTCTACCTTCCTTGGCTTCGTCTGTCATGTATGCCAAACGGGTTGCTTCACCTGCAAAAACTTGTTGACCAACCATACCGTCATCGGTGAGGTTGAAAGCAAATTTGAGCATTTTGATAGACAAGGGCGACTTCTCTAATATTTCTTGCGACCAATTCCACGCTTCTTGTTCCAACTCAGCGTGCGGAATAGATGCATTCACCATGCCCATAGCTACTGCGTCGTCGGCAGAATAATTTCGTCCTAAGAAGAATATTTCACGGGCTTTTTTCTGACCAACCATTTTAGCGAGGTAAGCAGATCCATACCCACCATCGAAGCTAGTTACATCTGCATCCGTTTGCTTGAAAATGGCATGCTCTTTCGATGCTAAAGTCAAATCACAAACCACGTGAAGACTATGACCTCCACCAACAGCCCAACCAGGAACAACAGCGATCACCACTTTCGGCATGAAACGAATCAGTCGTTGTACTTCAAGTATGTTCAATCGAGGCATGCCGTCATCGTCAACGTAGCCTTGATGACCGCGTGCATTTTGGTCGCCTCCACTGCAGAATGAGTAGACGCCGTCTTTCGAAGAGGGCCCTTCTGCAGAGAACAACACAACGCCGATTGATGTGTCTTCTCGAGCATCCAAAAATGCTTGGTATAGCTCTCCAACCGTTTTAGGGCGAAAAGCATTTCGAATATCTGGTCTGTTGAAAGCGATACGCGCTACACCGCCGCATTTCTTGTATGTGATGTCTTCAAATTCTTTTACAGTAGTCCAATTTGGCGTGCTCATGTGCAGGTTGTTTTTACAAAAGTAGTCCATTAGCGCATTGAAGAAAAACAAGGGTATAAAAAAAGCCTCCTCCCGAAGGAGAAGGCTTTTGAACTTATGTGTAAGTAAGTCTTACTTATTGATGATGATGCGATCAGTGATCACTTCATTCTCAGTAGTCAAACGGTATAGGTAAACTCCAACTGGAAGCTCAGCCGCATTGAACTCTACTCTGTATAGTTCGTTAGCTTCAGCGTTCGCGTTGTAAAGATCCGCTACTTTCTGTCCGTTCAAGCTGAAGATTTCAACGTGAGCAACAGCAGTCTCAGCAAGAGTGAACTCAACGAAAGCCTTGTTCATTGCTGGGTTAGGGTAAGCAGAGATGCGTGTTACATCTTCAGTACCACCTTTAGCGATATCTTCTTGAGCTTCACCAGCACCACCACCTGCAACAGGAGGGTTGATTCCTAGATCAGCGAAAGTGATTGTTTGTGTGAAACATGTTTCGTTTCCAGAACAATCAACTGCACACCATGTGCGCTCGATGCTGTACTGTGGACAGCAATCGTGATCGAACGCGAAGTCACCTGATCCACTCACTTCCATATCGTTAAAGATACCAGAGTAAGTGAACCATCCACCACCACCGTAGTTTACGTTTACGTTGTTAGCAGCAGTGCCAACTTGGTATCCATAGTAGTAGTTAGAAGGTGCATGAGAAATATTCAATGTAGCTCCGTCGAAATCACCCCATCCTGTCAAGGTTGCCCCTGCTGACATGATGTAGTAAGTCCAATCTAAGTAATTATCTCCTGCCTCGTTGCAATCATCTTTGTAGCTTGTTGGGAAGCCTTGAGTTGACCATCCAGCCCAATCCATTCCGTTTTCAAACTCAACATCAATGTTCCATCCGCGGTTAGGATCTACATTTGACACCACCATACCAGACAATGTAGCTGATCCATCAGGATACTCTACCCAGTTTGCTTCAATAGTGCTGTAAAGAGCTGCATTCAATCCGTTGAAGTTGAATAGCTTCAAGCTCCATGTATCCTCACCTGTGCATACTTCACCGTTTTCATCTCCTTCAGGAGTAAGAGCCGCGCAATCAGCAGAGCTTCCTTCAGCAGGAAGGTCTCCGATAAGCTCTTCGTTGAAGTTAACCTCTATGATCCCTTCGCAGTTATCAAGAGCAGTTACTTCTTCAGGAGCAGGAACTTCATCTTCACAATCCAATACTAGGCTTTGCGCTGGAAGACCTTCAAGCTCAGGAGCTGTTATGTCATTCACAGTCACCATGTAAGAGATAGAAGAAGCGTTACCACATGCATCAGTAGCAGTGTAAGTAATGGTCTCTACGTAGTTTCCACACTCGTCCATGTCCATGTCACTATCAGAAGTGATAGTTACATCAGAACAGTTATCTGTTGCTTCAACAGATGGAGCAGCAGGAACATCATCAGCACATTCTACGTTCACATCTGAAAGAACAGTAGTGAATACAGGAGCGCTGTTATCAAATACGAAGTACGTAGTAGTTTCTGTAGATTGGTTACCACATGCATCAGTTGCCGTCCAAGTACGAACGATGTTGTACTGGTTTTCACACTGACCTGGCTCAATTACATCGTTAGAAGTAATTGTTACATCTCAACAGTTATCTTCAGCTGTTGCTTGGTCAGAAGGAACTTCTTCTTCACAGCTCAATTCATTACTGAAAGGAACAAATGTGAATTCAGGAGCGCTATCGTCAACATAGTTTACAGTTACGCTTACTGAAGCTTGGTTACCACAATCATCAGTAGCAGTATATACTGTTACTTCAGTCCATTCGTTCGGACAATCTCCAGGAGTTGTTTCGAAAGTAGAAGAAACATCTACCATTTCGTCACAAGCGTCAAACGCTTCTGGAGTGATCAAAAGAATCTGTGCGTTACAGTCAACTGTAAGTACTTCATCTTCTGCCTCAAACATTGGTGCCGTTGTATCAACAACAGTTATTACCTGTGTTGCAGAAACTTCGTTGTCACAGTGGTCAATTGCAGACCAAGTACGAACGATTTCATATCCACAATCAAGTGCATTTTCTGTTTCAGAGAATGCCACTTCGATTTCCATATCACAGTTATCTTCTACAGATACTTCAGCAACAGTTGGAATTTCCTCCAATCCGCACTCTACTGTGTCATCAGCAGGAACTCCTACTAGTACTGGAGCAACTTCATCAACCAATGTGATGATCTGCTGAGCAGTAGCTTCGTTTCCACAGTCATCTGTTGCCACGTAATCACGGATGATGCGTCCAGCACATCCACCAGAAACAGGTGAATCAGTTACAGTGATAGTAACATCTGAACAGTTATCAGTTGCTGTCAATGCTACAACGTCAATGTTGTCACATGGTGCTTCTACTTCGATTTCATGTGCTTCGAATACAGGAGCTGTTGTGTCAACTACGGTGATTGTTTGTGAAACAGTTGTTTCATTTCCACAATCATCAGTTGCTGTCCATGAACGTTCGATTAAATATCCACACTCTAATTGTACGATTCCTGAGATAGCTGAAATTGATACCTCTGAACAATTGTCAGTAAATACTGGCTCTTCCGTTGGCTCATCTTCATCACACTCGATAGTCACATCTGCTGGTGCAGACACCACTTCTGGTGCTGTCGTATCTTCTACTGTGATCGTCTGTGTTGCGTTGCTAGTGTTTCCACACTCATCCATCGCAGTATAAGTACGTGCGATTGAGTAGTTGTGTTGACATTCGCCTGCTATTTCAACATCGTTAGAAGTGATTGTTACTTCTCCACAGTTGTCTTCTGCTGTTGCAAAAGGAGCTGGCACTGTTTCGTCACACTCAATTGTTACGTCTTGTGCTACGTCAGTGAATTCCGGCGCTGTTGTATCAACAACGTTGATTGTCTGTGTGTACGTTGCTTCGTTATCGCAGTGATCAACAGCCAACCAAGAACGGATGATTGTGTAGTTCTGAGGACAATCTCCGTTGATGATTTCTTCACCTAAGTAAGAAACTTCAACTTCTTCATCACAGTTATCAGTAGCAAGAGGAGCAGCAGACTCAGCAGGTACGTTATCGCACTCTACGTCTATGTCAGATGGTCCTTCAACGAATACTGGTACAACTTCATCAATCAATGTAATGATCTGCTGAGCAGTAGCTTCGTTTCCACAGTCATCTGTTGCCACGTAATCACGGATGATACGTCCAGCACATCCACCAGAAACAGGTGAATCAGATACAGTGATAGTAACATCAGAACAGTTGTCTGTAGCTGTCAATGCTACAACGTCAATGTTGTCACATGGTGCTTCTACTTCGATTTCATATGCTTCGAATACAGGAGCTGTTGTGTCAACAATCTGGATAGATTGAGTAGCAGTAGCTTCGTTTCCACAAGCATCAACAGCAGTGAACGTACGAGTGATGAATTGCTCTTGAGGACACTGTCCTTCTGTAGCTGGTCCATCAACATACGTTACAGTAGCAGTTGAGCATGCATCTTCAGCAGTTGCTTCAGAAGCAGGGATCTCAGTGTTACACTCAACGATCATTACGTCAGGAACTGAAGTGAATTCAGGAGCAGTAGTATCAACAATAGTGATCACCTGTACACCCATTACTTCATTTCCACAATCATCGAATCCACGGAAGATACGGTTCAATGTATACTCACCATCGCAAGAGCCAGGAACTTCTTCTTCAGTCAACTCGATTGAAACAAGTTCGTCACAGTTATCTTCAGCGATTGGGAGCACTACTTCAGGAAGTTCGTCCGAACATTCAACTGTTTCGTTCGCTGGGAACTCAACAAATACTGGAGCTGTTGTATCAAGAACAGTTACTGTTTGAGAAGCTGTGTTCTCATTTTCACAGTAGTCAGTTGCAAGCCAAGTACGAACAATGATAAACGACTGATCACAGTCATCTCCATCTTCCAATACTTCTTCGCTATACTCTATAGTTACTTCCAACGCGCAGTTGTCAGTACCAAATACATCACCAGAAGTAAAGTAGTTTCCGTCTTCAAGAAGACTTACGTCAGAACACTCTAAAGTTTCGTCCGCAGGAACGTTTACCAACTCAGGCGCGATTGTATCAGTGATAGTAATGTATTGTTCTGTAGTAGCAGTGTTTCCACACTCATCAGTAGCCTCATATACGCGGTAGAGAACTCCCATACAACCTCCTGATTGAAGAACTTCTTCAATAATTTCAACAGTAGCAGAACCACAGTTGTCAGAAGCAGTAAGTGTATAAGCATCTACTTCTTCACAAGAAAGTGAAGTGTAGAAAACGTAATCATCGAACGTAGGAGCAGTTGTATCCTGTACGTTGATTACTTGTTCAAATCCGTTTTCGTTCTCACACTCATCCATTGCACTCCATGTGCGGATGATTGTATAGTTACCTGGGCAATCTCCATCAATTGTAGTCTCTAAGTAAGAGAAGTCTATGCTTTCGATTGCAGAACAGTTATCAGAAACAGTTACTTCTGCAGGAGCAGGAACAGCATCACATTCAACAGTGATTTCTGCTTCTGGAAGACCTTCAAATTGAGGAGCTTCGTCGTCAATTACAGTAACAGTCCATGACATATCTGTACGGTTAGCACACAGATCAAATGCAGCCCAGCTGTAAACAACTTGGTATGCATTAGGGCACTCACCTGTAATAGTTTCTTCTCCAAGGTATTCCACGATTACTTCACCAGCGCAGTTATCTTCTGCTGTTAACGTTGGAATTTCAACTGGGAAATCCTGACAGTCAACAATTACGTCTGCAGGGAAATCGATAAACTCAGGAGCAGTCGTATCATTTACTGTTTCTGTGTAAGAATCAATAATTACGTTACCACAAGTATCTTCGGCACGGTAGAAGTATGTGAACTCTGTATTGTGAATACAATCTTGTTCATTCGAAGGAGTGCATTCCTTGTCTACATTAATATCACCATGACCCTCAACAGCTTCGCCATTGATAAAACCATCATATGTAAACCAGCCACTCATACCAAAATTCGAATTTTTGTTATTCGCTGCTTCACCACATTGGAAACCAAAAAAGTAGTTTGAAGGCATGTGACTCATATACAACACAGATCCTTCAAATTCACCTATACCAGTTAAAGTTGAGAATCCATTTACCATTTCCATGTATGACCATGTAGTCCATAGGTCTCCACCTGCAGCTGCAAACCCAAGGTCATCTTTGTAAGAACGTCCCATTGCAGACCACTCATCCCAGTTAACAGTATTCTCGAACCAAAAATCAATTTCAAACCCTTGGTTAGGATTGCTGTTATTCACAACTGTACCATAAACATGAGCAGTACCATCGTTGTACTGGACAAAGTTGATAAGATCAGCAGGCACAAAATCATCAGTTGGAGAAGTCCCATCTGTTTCTAGAACTGGCAACCAAATAGCCCAATCATCGCCAGGCCCAAATGCCGTTGAGGCGATACATTCATTGATAGGGTAACCCGTTTCACTTGAGAATACATCAATTGAGACCACATCAGCACAAGCATCCTCTGCATTCACATCAGCAGGTCCTGTAACATCTTCAATGCACTCAACAGTAACATCTTCTGGAAGGTTTGTAAATTCTGGTGCAGTGGTGTCGAAAAATTCGCAAACCACATCATAAACATCTGTCATATTTCCGCAATCATCAGAGGCTTGGAAAGACCAAACTACTCTCGCCACCATAGGACAATCAAGAGACTCAGGCCCCTGGATAGATTGATTATAGAAAGGTACCACTTCAGTGTCACAAGCATCTGTTGCTGTAGGGTAGAAATACCCTTGCGCTTCCAACTGCTCATTGAATAGAGGATAAAGGGCTGCTAAATCATCTAAATCGAGCTCTCCCTCTAGAAAGTCTTCAATAAAGTTACCATTGAAAACGCTCCACTCAAGAGAGTAGTATAGAGGAGGCATGATGATTTCTGGAACTCCCGTATCAACAACTGTAATCGTCTGGACACATGATGTTTCATTTCCACAAGGATCTAACGCTGTCCATGTTCGCTCAAAAGAATATGGACATCCATCTGTAATATCACTATCTGAAAATGATATACTCGGGATAGAGCAATCATCTTCAGCTGTTGCTTGACCAGTATTTGAAGGATCCAAAGATTCTACACATTCTACTGTGATATCTGCTGGACAAAAAATCACAGGTGAAACAAAGTCGTTAATTACAATGTTTTGAATGCAATTTGATGTGTTTCCACACGCATCAACAGCCGTCCAAGTTCTTGCGAATGATGACGGACAACCATCACTTTCTGGCCCATCTTCGAAACTTAAAGTAAATTCTGAACAGTTATCATCAACTACTGGCGTTCCAGTATTCTCAGGATCGAGTGACTCATTGTCACAGTTAACTGTAAAGGCCTCTGGACAAACAATGTTCGGAGCAGTTGTATCATCAAAGTTAAATGTGATTGTGCGGACGGATGTGTTTCCACAATCATCGATTGCAGTCCACGAATATATTTCTGTTCGTTGTCCGAAGCACTCACCGTCAATTGTTTCGATGTTAAAATCCAATTCAATTTCATCGTCACAATTATCACTTACTTCAGGAGCAATGATTGTTGGCAGCACATTACATTCTAGGTCAAGAACCTCATCCTCCCCGGTTAATACAGGAGCAGTAGTATCATCAAAATTGATTGTCAATGTTCGCACAGCTAAGTTTCCACAAGCATCTACAGCTATCCATGTGTAGATTTCTGTTCGCGCATTGGCACAATCACCATCAATCGTTTCAATGTCAAAATCTAATTCAATATCATCGTCACAATTATCACTTACTTCCGGAGCAATGATTGTTGGCAGCACATTGCATTCTAAGTTGAGAACTTCGTCCTCCCCACTTAAAACTGGAGCAGTAGTATCATTAAAGTTGATTGTCAATGTCCGCACAGCTGAATTTCCACAAACGTCTTCAGCAGTCCATGTGTAGATTTCTGTTCTTGTATTGGCACAATCACCATCAATCGTTTCAATGTCAAAATCTAATTCAATATCATCGTCACAATTATCACTTACTTCCGGAGCAATGATTGTTGGCAGCAC
>JAQWQB010000061.1 GCA_029245065.1 Flavobacteriales bacterium
AGAAAGGTACTTATCTTTGCGCTCTATGGCGAAATTGGTAGACAAATATTGGGGTTTCTTCCGTCGATTAAAGCCGGCTTACCGCATTTTTAACATGACAAAGAAAGACATGTTAGTGCGAAATAAGCCGCTCTACCGCAAGTATGGATTGAAAAAATCGGTCTATTCTTCTGTTTCGAGCAGCGATTTCAAACACCTTCCCGACGAACGTCCATGGAGCGATTTGACAGACGACCTAACTTCCCAGCCAGGGTGGGGTCAACTGTCTGAAGCCATGCAGTCCTCGTTGTCTAAAACATGGACTTCAGGTGGCTACGCTATCTTGAAAGGTCATTTTTCTGCGCAATTTGTAGATGAGGTAAATGCCGAAGTGGACACATTGATGTCTCAAGGGAAGATTGATTTTAACTACAGCGGCAAAAAGATCATGTTCGCTTTCCGTGAAGGAGAGCGCCTTGGACAGGTGGCATACGATCCAGAAATTAATAAAGCCCTTGCTTTTTTAATGGACAAAAAGGTAGTGCCTTTCCAGAGCATTAACTTTTCGAAAAGTAGCGAACAACGCACCCATTCCGACAGCATTCACATGACCTCATATCCACTTGGGCATATGATGGCAGCGTGGATTGCTCTTGAAGACATTGGTCCAGATCAAGGGCCACTAGAATACTACCCTGGTAGTCATCGGCTGCCATATGTGCTGAACAGTGATTTTGACCATGGCGGAAATAAGTTTCTGCTAGGCGAAGATGCCTACTTGCACTATGAAGAGCACATTCAGGAATTGATTAAGGATGAAAACCTGAAGCCGGAGGTGCTTTATCCGAAAAAAGGAGACGTATTCATTTGGCACGCCAACCTGTTGCACGGTGCAGTGAAAATGAACAAACCCGAATTAACAAGAAAAAGCATGGTAGTGCACTACTTTTCGCCAGAAGTAATTTGCTACCATGAACTTACTCAACGACCGGCATTAATAGAATTGTAAGAACATGAAAGCGATTTACGGAGATAACATCAAGCTAGGGATTTTAGGTGGCGGTCAATTGGGCCGCATGCTCATTCAAGAAGCGGCAAGTTTAGATGTGAAAATTCATGTCCTTGACCCCGCAGCAGACGCTCCATGCGCGGAACTCGCGAACTCATTTACCCAAGGTGATTTCCGTGACTACGACACCGTTATGGCGTTTGGCGCTGATAAAGATGTGCTCACCATTGAAATTGAGGATGTATCTGTTCAAGCGCTTAAAGACTTACAGACCAAAGGAGTGAAGGTATGCCCCGACCCGAAGGCGCTGGAAATCATCAAAGACAAGGGGATTCAAAAACAATTCTACGCAGATAATGCTATTCCAACATCTGATTTTCAATTGATTGCCGATGGAGGCGATTGCAAAGAAGAACAGCTTCCCACCGTTTTAAAACTAAGAACGGGAGGATACGATGGAAAAGGGGTGATGTTGCTTCGTTCGAATGAAGACCTAAAGAATGCTTTTGCCGGCCCATGCTTGATTGAAGACTTGGTAGATATCGAGAAGGAGCTGTCTGTTATAATTGCACGAAATGCCGACGGACAAACCGCTACTTTTCCAGTTGTTGAATTGGTATTCGACCCGGTGGCGAATTTGGTAGACTACCTCTTCGCCCCTGCTGAAATAGATGCTGACTTGGCGGAAAAAGCCAAAAAACTGGCCACTCAAGTGGCTGATGCATTGTCTTTTGAAGGCATCTTAGCTGTTGAAATGTTCTTGACGAAATCAGGAGAGGTGTTGGTGAATGAAGTGGCACCTAGAACCCACAATAGTGGACACCATACGATTGAAGCAAATATTACGTCTCAATTTGGTCAACACCTCCGTAGTATTCTGAACCTCCCGTTGGGAAGTACAGACACGTTGCGATTAGGAGCCATGGTGAACATAGTTGGAGAGCCTGAATTTACAGGACCTGTGAAATATGAAGGGTTGAATGAATTGTTGGCTACAGAAGGAGTGTACCCGCATTTTTACGGTAAAACAATGACCAAACCTTACCGTAAAATGGGACACGTTACCATATTAGCGGAGACCAAAACAGCGTTGGAAGAGAAGATTCGATTCGTTAAAGCAACGCTTCGAGCTATCAGCTAATATCCACAACTTCTCAACACCTGCAGAATACCTCACGAAGGCTTCCTAACTTGCAATCAAATTTGAAGGGATGAAGCAGTATCATGACCTGTTAAGGCACATTTTAGACAACGGAACAAAGAAAGAAGATCGCACTGGGACTGGAACAATTAGCTGTTTTGGTTATCAAATGCGTTTTGACCTTGCGGAAGGTTTCCCGGTTCTGACAACTAAGAAACTTCACCTTAAGTCCATTATTCATGAGTTGCTTTGGTTCATCCAAGGCGATACCAATATCAAATACCTCAAGGAGAACGGGGTTCGTATTTGGGATGAGTGGGCTGATGAAGAAGGAAACCTTGGGCCAGTTTACGGTTACCAGTGGAGAAGTTGGCCTAATCCTGATGGATCGCACACAGATCAAATCGTGAAGTTGATTGACCAGCTTAAGAACAAACCCGATTCACGCAGGCACATCGTCAGCGCGTGGAATCCATCTTTCATTGATGACATGGCCTTGCCTCCTTGCCATTGTTTATTCCAATTTTACGTAGCAGATGGAAAGTTGAGCTGCCAGCTTTATCAGCGAAGTGCAGATACGTTTTTGGGCGTGCCTTTTAACATTGCATCATATGCCTTGCTTACCATGATGTTGGCCCAAGTTTGTGGGTACGAAGCAGGTGAGTTTGTTCATACGTTTGGAGACGTTCACCTTTACAACAATCACATTGAGCAAGCTGAACTGCAGCTTACCAGAGATTTTAGAGCCTTGCCTACCATGGCAATCAATCCGGATGTAAAGGACTTATTCGATTTCAAATTTGAAGATTTCGAATTGCAGAACTACGATCCTCATCCACACATTAAAGCAGCTGTTTCCGTTTAGTATGATAGTTACCGCAATTGCAGCGATTTCAGAGAATTTCGCCATAGGAAAAGACAATGACCTCATTTGGGACCTGCCCAAAGACATGCGCTTTTTTAGAGACATGACAATGGGGCATCATGTCATCATGGGACGAATGAACTTCGACTCGATTCCTGAAAAGTGGCGCCCTCTGAAAGGAAGGCCAAACTTGGTTGTAACACGTCAATTGAATTATCAAGCAGACGGTGCGGAAGTGGTAAATACCATCAAGGATGCCTTGGATTTGTGCGAAAGCGCTGGAGAAGAAGAGGCATTCGTAATTGGAGGAGGTCAGATCTACAAGATAGCACTAGATGCCGGCCTGCTTGACAAAATGTACATCACTCATGTCCACGCCACATTCGATGCTGATGTTTTCTTTCCTCAGTTCGACCCGAAGAAATGGACTAAGAAAACGCTGCAAGAGCATGAGCCTGACGAAAAGCATGCCCATGGCTTTACCATTTGCGAATACACGCGCATTAAACCTCAAGGCCTTTCTCAGAGGAGTTAACATTGTGTTGTGACCAAATTGCCTCTTCACTCTAAATACCAAAGCGGTTCGAATGTAATTTCACGGCATGACTTGGATTGAGTATTTCCGCGACGGAATGTTGCACATCACCGACCCCACAGCATATGATCACATGCTTTACCTCGTGGCATTGGTGTGTATCTATGAATACAGAGAAGTCAAAAGGGTGTTGCTCTTGGCTACAGCGTTCACGGTAGGACATTCACTCACACTTATTTTAGCAGGATTGGACCTTGTTAGTGTTAGCACTGATTGGGTAGAATTCTTGATTCCAATCACCATTCTATTTACCAGCTTAACCAATTTGAGATATGCCAAAAGATGGAGAACCCCCATCAATGGACATGGATGGAGGTATTTAATTGCCACCGTTTTTGGCTTAATCCATGGTTTGGGCTTTTCTAGCTTCTTCAAAATGAGGTTGATGGAGTCCGAATCCATCGTTCAGCCCCTGTTGTTTTTCAATCTTGGGGTAGAAGTAGGACAGCTCATCATTGTGCTGTTATTCATTTTCCTGACGTTTATCATTACCGGACTAATTCGTGTTGTTCAACGAGAATGGATTATCTTTCTGTCTGGAGCAACAGCACTGGTTTCACTAATATTGGCTTTGGAGGCTTGGCCTTTGTAGCTAACCAGCCTGTTTCTTGCCTACCTTTGTAAGTAATGAAGTGGATTGCCATTGTACCAATTCGTATTTACCAAGCCGTTATTTCACCCTTACTGGGCCAAAATTGCAGGCACGCACCTACTTGTTCTCAATACACCATTGAAGCGGTTAAAGAATGGGGCGTACTGAAAGGAATGTGGCTAGGAATAAAACGGATTAGCAAATGCCATCCTTGGGGAACTACGGGGTATGATCCTGTGCCCAAAAAGAATACCGAATTAGAAAAATAGTACCATGAAAAAATTAGTAATGACCTTTGCCATTGCAGCAACGATGGCTTCTTGCGGAGATCACACCCATGAGAAAAGCGAGACATTGAAGCAGGCCGAACAAGTACACGAGCAAGTGGTTCAACTTTCAGAAGATGTAGCAAGCATGATCCATTCTAAAACGGATAAGGTTGGTGAAAAAATGCAAGAGTACGCCGCAGCGGGAGATTCAATTACGGCTTCGAAGTTGGAAATGTTAAATGGAAAATTGGAAGCGTTGCATACGAAGTTTCACGAGGTAGAAAACGGAATAGTTGAAATTCCAGGGCACGAACATACTCATGCAGATGGCGAGGCATGCGATCACGATCACGCGCAAGAAGCATTGATGGAAGGTTTATCAGATGAACAACACTTGGAAATTCAATCAGAACAAAAAAGACTTTTAGAAGAGTTGAAGTCAGAGATTGAATCCATTTCATTAGAAAACACAATTTCTGAGTAGAATGCTAAGCAGGCCAAGAAGAAATCGTCGGACTCCGGCAATACGCAATATGGTGCGTGAAAATTGGTTGGGATTGGAGCACTTGATCTACCCGTTTTTTGTACTTGATGGCGAAAATCAACGAATTCCAATTTCTTCATTGCCGGGATTGGCAAGGTTGTCTGAAGATGAACTGCTCAAAGAAGTGGATGAATGCATGGAGCTAGGACTTCGTTCTTTCGTCTTGTTTCCGGCAGTTGAAGACCAGTTCAAGGATCAAACGGCCACCTACAGCTACGCTGATGATAATTTCTACCTGCGTATCATACGTGCGGTCAAAGAACGCTTCCCTGAAGCGAGCTTGATGAGTGACGTGGCAATGGACCCTTACAGCAGCGACGGACATGATGGGCTGGTCAAGGATGGTCAAATCTTAAACGACGAAACCCTTCCTATTCTACAACGAATGTCGGTTGCTCAAGCGCAAGCTGGAATTGATATCATTGGTCCGTCGGATATGATGGACGGACGTATTGAAGCAATTCGTGTGGCTTTGGATGAAGCAGGATATGATCAAACGGCAATCATGTCTTATTGCGCGAAGTACGCCAGTGCCTACTATGGCCCGTTCCGTGATGCGCTTGATTCGGCTCCGAAAGCGGGGGATAAGAAAACGTACCAGATGGATCCGGCAAACAAGCGAGAAGCACTTCGCGAAGCGTTGCTTGATACCGAAGAAGGTGCTGATTACTTAATGGTGAAGCCTGCACTTTGCTACCTTGATGTGATTCATGTGCTAAAGGAAAATGCTGAGCTACCAATTACTGCTTACAATGTAAGTGGAGAGTACGCTATGCTCAAGGCTGCTGCTCAAAATGGTTGGCTAGATTACGAAAAAGCAATGCCGGAAATGCTCATGAGTATTCGAAGGGCAGGAGCAGATGGAATCCTAACTTATTTTGCAAAAGAATATGCGCAACTCATTCAACGTGATTCAGCACGTAGATAAGTTCATACTTACGTTATTGGCAGTAGTGATTAGTTCTTTTTCCTGGAGCCAATCAGCTTACGAGAACATTCTCATAGAGGAAGGGATGCCTTTTAATTACTCGCCCTGCGAACCTTCCATAGCGGTTTCACTTACGGACCCGGCATATGTTGTAGGTGGAGCTATTTTAGACAAAGTATACACTTCTGCTGACTCTGGACGAACGTGGGTTATTGATACCCTTCGGTCAGATCTCGGGGTCTTCGGAGACCCGTGCATTGTGGCAAGCCCCCTAGGATCATTTTTCTATTTGCACTTATCAGACCCAAGTGGAAAAGGGTGGAGTGATCCTTCGTTACTTGACCGCATAGTTTGCCAGACATCCCAAGACAATGGGAAGACTTGGAGCAATGGCGAAGGAATCGGGTTTAACGGAGACAAAGACCAGGACAAGGAGTGGAGCGTCGTAAGCCAGGACGGCAAGTGCGTTTACACGACTTGGACAGAGTTCGACAAGTACAATAGTGAAAACGCCTCTGATTCAACGTATATCTTGTTCAGCAAAGGGAACAAGAATGGTGAAAAATGGACAGCCCCTGTGCGACTCAATCAGCGAGCTGGGAATTGTTTGGATGGCGATATGACTGTAGAAGGTGCGGTACCTGCTTCTGGCGCTGATAAATGCATTTATGTTTCATGGGCCTTTGAAGAAACCATTTGGTTCGATAAAAGCAAAGACGACGGAAAGACATGGCTGGAGAAAGACATTCCAGCCGCTACAATTGGCGGGGGATGGGACCATCAAATTCCAGGATTAGGACGTGCGAATGGTATGCCTGTTACACTCTGTGATCAAACAGGAGGACAGTTTCACAATCGGATTTATATCAATTGGGCAGACCAGCGAAACGGTGAAGACGATACCGATATATGGGTGGCCTATTCTGACAACGAAGGAGAGACGTGGAGTGAGGCTATTCGGGTGAACGATGATGCGCCAGGAAGTCACCAATTTTTTACGTGGATGACGTTGGATCCCGCTTCAGGGAACTTGTACGCCGTGTTTTATGACCGTCGAAATTACGCAGATCATCAAACCGATGTTTATTTGGCCACAAGTACTGATGGCGGACAAACTTGGTTGAATGAGCGTATTAGTGATTCACCATTTACACCTAAGGAAGGTGTTTTCTTTGGGGATTACAATAACATTTCCGCGAATAGGGGAGTGGTACGACCGATATGGACACGGTATGAAAATGGCAAAATGCACACCTTCACCGCTTTGATCAATAAGTAAGCTGGTTAAGCAGTTCGAATTTTCTCTGCGGTCAATGCCAACTCTTCTTGTGAAACGACCATTTTTGACCGCTCAAAATTGATATCTGATACTTGCTGAAGGGGAACGAGATGCACATGCGCATGGGGAACTTCCAATCCAATGATTGCAACACCAATTCGTTTGCAAGGGATTGCGGCCTTTATTTGAGTTGCAACCTCCTTAGCGAAGAGGTTAATTTTTGAAAGTAGGTCATCATCGAGATCGAAGAAATAATCCACCTCCTTTTTAGGAATTACAAGTGTATGGCCTGTAGCCAAAGGCGAAATATCAAGAAAGGCCAAGAACTCATCGTTTTCGGCGATTTTATGGCAAGGAATTTTGCCTTCAACAATCTGGGTGAATAATGTTGCCATTAGCGGTTGATCTCTACAATTTCAAACTTGATGATGCCTGCAGGTACTTGAACGTCTGCTATTTCGCCAACTTTTTTGCCGAGGAGGCCTTTACCGATAGGAGAATCAACAGAGATTTTTTTCTCTTTGAGATTCGCCTCGTTCTCAGCAACTAAGGTGTATTCTAATTCAGCGTTGTTATTCAGGTTCTTCAACTTGACACGTGAAAGAATGTAGACCTTGCTATTGTCCATTTGACTTTCGTCAATAAGGCGAGCGTTGGCTAGTACGTTCTCCAGTTTAGAAATCTTTGCTTCCAAGAGCCCTTGAGCTTCTTTGGCGGCATCGTATTCAGCGTTCTCAGAAAGATCTCCTTTATCTCTGGCATCAGCAATTTGCTGAGAGATACTAGGACGCTCAACAGTTTTCATGCTGTGCAGCTCTTCTTTAAGGTTCTTTAGTCCTTCTTCTGTATAGTAGGTGACTTGTGACATAATATAAATTTAGCCCTTTGAACTAGGCGTAAACGCAAAAAAGAGAAAACCCTGAAAGGGCTTTCTCCTGTTTTGCAATATCAAAGATATAAATCTTTTGGAATCAGAGGTTCAAATGCACACCAATAGCGTGAATACCTCCAAATGGATTCGTTGTTCTGTAAGAGTAATCTACTCCAATTTGTGAACCTGAAGAACCAGTTGGCACCTGTAGTGAAATACCAGCTCCTAGTCCAGTGATTGCAGTAGCAACGTCTTCTTCGCTTCCAAGTCCTGTCTCCCACTGGTATCCAGCTCTTAGCATAACCTTATTTCTCCAATCAAGTTCTCCACCAATGGCATATTGGTCTAGAGAGAATGAATTTGAGATGAATTGACCGTTTGTAGTCAATTTCAAATCTTCAGAGAAAAGGAAGTCGTAAGAAACACCAATGTTCAACTGTGATGGTAACTCGTAACGATCAGAACGCTGGTTTGTAGTCAACGTAGAGTTAGAGTTTTGAATGGTACTAGTAATTGCAAGACCATCACCAGAATAACGCATTGCTGGTCCAACGTTACGAAGAGAGATACCAAACTTAAGTTGGTCATTATCTCCAGTTACGTAGCGGATACCTGCATCAAAAGCAATTCCTTGAGCACGCACGTTGGTAATTGACTCACTAATAATTTTCATGCTGATACCACCGTAGATAGCGTTAGAGAATTCTTTCGCGTATGAAACAGAGATATTAGAAAGGTTAGGAGTAAAGAAACCAATTCCGCCTTCAGGAAGGTCTTCTGTAGTGATGTCAATTTCACCGAAGTTCATTGTCATAACACTTAGACCAAGAACACCAGACTCACCAACTTTTTGACCAAAAGCCAAACTGTTGATAGAGATTCCGGTACCCTGTAGGTACTGAACGTTCGTGAACATAAGTTCTGTACGCTCAACAAATGCAAGTCCGGCAACATTTTGCCAAGCTGCTTCAATTCCTGTTACAGAGGCCATGTTTGAGTTAGACAAACCGCTACCTCTTGCCCAAGGATTGATGAGCAATTGAGAAGCACCAGCAGATCCAGCACGATCTGGGTTGCCTGCAAGTACAGCTAACGGAGCTGCTGCAAGGAGCAGCGCCGTTAACGTGATTTTGCTTATATATTTTGAGAATATCATAATCTGAGTATTAGAGTGCGTTAGTGGTTTAGAAGTTGTCAAGATCGACTGGGCGCATCACGCCGAACCATTTCAAGATTTTTTCTCCCACGTCTGGCACTTCAACGTGAATAAGGTAAATACCACCTGCAATTGGAACATTCTTTTCGTTCTTCAAATCCCAATCCAATGAAGTCAAAGGATCTGCTTTGTCGAACGTTCTTATCAATGTACCCTGAAGGTTGTAAATACGAACTGTACATACCTCTGGAAGGTTCGTCACCTTCACGCGGTTATCAATCTTGCTCGTTTCGTACTGAGAATATGCGTAGTACGGGTTCGGAACAACATTGATGTCGTCTAGTCCATCTTCAAGGGTAGTAGCAGAGGCAACCTGAGTAGCCACTTTTGAAGTTGAGAACTTATAGAAAGGATTCCATGAGTTTTCAGCTCCAGTGTAATCTTCATTGTCAAGGTTCAATGGAGAATACTTGTCATACTCTTTATGAACTCTCAAGCGAATGCGAACATCATTTGGAATAAGTCCGTCTTCTACAGAAAGCATTTCATAGCCTTCGTTTACAAGAGATGAACCTACCCATGTACAAGATCTGAATACACGGTTACGTTGGTTGGTAACAGTAAAGTTTGTTTCCAACGAGTTGAACAAGTGTTGACCTTGATCGTAAGCCGGCATACGTGTGTCGTTTCCTTCTTCGTACGCAGCGTTCTTGAATACATAGATCCAGTGCTGTCCACCTGCATAAACAGTTCCTCCAATATTAGAGAATACACGGTCAGAAGGGTTGAAAATCATGTCGTTTCCATTGTCAGCACTCAACCAAGAATCCTCACCGAAAGCCATGTTCAAACGTTCACCTGTACCAACGTCAATTGCATATCCTGGGAACCAACTCATACCTAGAGGCTGAGCTCCGTTCAGTGTTGCTTCTGCTGGATCAGCAC
>JAQWQB010000064.1 GCA_029245065.1 Flavobacteriales bacterium
GTACATTTCCGAACATCCATTATGTTCGCACCTTGCTGAATGCAACTGAAGTACACATTGATCTGGGCGAGAACTATGTCAAACAGAGCTTACGCAACCGATTTGAACTGACCGGCCCAAATGGACGTTTTGCCTCTACCCTTCACGTTCAAGGGCAAGGTGGGGTGAAAACTCCTTTCAAAGAGGTGCTTCTCAACGACGATGACTGGCGACGCGTCATTGTACGTAGCATTGAGTCGAGCTATGGCAAAGCTGCATTCTTCGATCACTACATAGACGATTTAAAAGACCTCTTTTTGGGAACACAAAAGACCCTTGTTGAGTTCAACAAGCTAGGCCTTGAATGGGTTGAACAAAGTTTGGGACTGGATTTTAGTTTCACTTTCTCAGAAAACTACCTAGACGCTGGCATCGAGGATAGTGATTTGCGCGAAAAGATGAAATTGAAAGACATCAGTTCAGAAAGCATGACCTATCCGCAAGTGTTTGAAGACCGTTTGGGATTTCAAGGGAATCTATCGGTAATAGACCTTCTAATGAATATGGGGCCCGAAGCGCAACTCTACTTGGGCTAATTCTTGTCCAAGAAGATATCGAGTACCACCACTTGGCCATCATCTACCTTGTAGTAAATTCTATAGTTCCAAGCGAGAATTGACCTAAACTCACCTTCTAGCGTCACGAAATTGGCCTTTCGTGAATCAGCTGCCGTAGAATTAGCAGCTAACTTCCTGATTCTATTCATGATAACCGTTCGCGCCTCTTCTGCTCCAATAAGAGAAGTAGACTTAATGTTGTCCAAAAGTCGGCGCATTGAATTCACTGCACGGTCTGAAACGATTATTTTAGGCTGGCTCATGACACAAAGTTAGCAAGTCTTGGCCTGAAGATTGCATTTGGTCAGCTATATTTGACACCGAATCAGTTCTAGACTGATCTAAACACACGCTATGAAACAACTATTCTTCCTTCTAGCCATTATCAGCATTGGCTTTTCAACCTCAGCTCAAAAAATTAGCATCAACGACGCCGTGATGCTCCAACGTTCCGACCTGGGACCAGATAGGCTATCACAAGTACAATGGTTGAAGAAGAAAGACGCATGGTCTCATGTTGAAGATAACACGCTAAAGGTACTATCTACACAGAATAAGGAGCTCCAATCAGTTTCGTTGGAAACCATTCAGAATGCACTAGACAAGGAAATAAAACGTTTTCCTCGCATCACTTGGCTTTCGGAACAAGTGTGCTACTTCGTCCACCAAAAACAATACTACAAACTCAATGTCATAACCAACGAAGTGACCAAATGGGTAACTCGACCAGTTGGAGAGAACATTGAATTTCATGAAGGGTCTGGTCATTTCGCGTTTACGCAATCGAACAATGTTGTTGTTTCAACCGGAGAACGAGAATTCCGCGTGACATCGTTGGAAGATGGAATTACTGCCGGACAAGCAATTGCGCGCTACGAATTTGGCATTGGAAAAGGCCTATTCTGGTCGCCTGATGGCTCAAGTCTGGCGTTCTATCAGAAAGATGAAAGAGGTGTTTCGTCTTACCCACTAGTGGATTACGCCACCACCCCTGCAAGTGTCAACATGATTAAGTACCCTATGGCAGGTGCTACCGGAGAAAATGCTTCGGCGGGAATCTTCACCATCAAAACGGGTAAAACAATTTACCTCAATGTACCTTTTGATGGGCCGGCCGACGGTTTTTACATCACGAACCTCTCTTGGTCTCCAAATGGTTCGAGCGTTTATGCTGCTATTGTAGCCAGAGATCAAAAGTCCATGCAACTGGTTCAATTCAACGCTGAAACCGGAGAAGTGCAAAAAATCGTTTTGACAGAAACAAGCGAGAAGTATGTTGAGCCAGAACAGCCTGTAAAATTCATTCCTGGGAAAGCCAGCGAATTCCTCTGGTTCAGCGAAAAAGATGGATACAACAATATTTACAGGTACTCCACTGGAGGCAAATTATTAGGCAAGACAACAGCCACATTCCCTATTTCTGACATTGTTGGCTTTGACGCCAAGTCGAAATTTATGGTGGTCCATGCGCATGGCGCGAATCCAACGGAGAAGCATGCCTACAAGGTGGAGCTTTCTTCGATGAAGATGACTAAAATCACCAAAAGTGCGGGTTACCACCGTGTAAAGCTATCTCCTTCCGCTCGATTCGTGCTCGATACATGGTCGAGTTTAGAAGTGCCGAACAAAGTAGAAATTTTGAGTATCTCAGGAAAAGGAGGTGCGATGGTTCATAATTCGAAGAACCCGCTCAAAGGAAGAGAAATTGGCGAGACCTCTATTTTCAGTATTAAGGGCGAAAACGACATGGACCTCTGGTGCAGAATGATTACCCCTCCCAACATGGAAAAGGGAGAGAAATACCCGGTACTCGTCTATGTTTACAATGGACCGCATGTTCAGTTGGTTACCAACTCGTGGCTTGGAGGCGCACCGTTGTGGATGCATTCCATGGCCGCTGAGGGTTACATTATTTTCACCCTTGATGGAAGAGGATCTTCTCACCGAGGAATTGATTTCGAACAAGCCATTCACAGACAAGTTGGAACGAAGGAAATTCAAGATCAAAAAACCGGGGCTGAATACCTGAAGACCTTACCATACGTAGATGCTGATCGCATGGCTGTTCACGGTTGGAGTTACGGTGGTTTTATGACAACATCGTTGATGCTACGTGAACCAGGTCTATTCAAGGTGGGCGTTGCTGGCGGCCCTGTAATCGATTGGAATTACTACGAAATCATGTATACCGAACGGTACATGGATACCCCGCAAGACAACCCAAAAGGCTACGAAAATGCCAACTTGAAAAAATACGTGAGCAATCTTGAAGGTGACCTTCTCATGATTCATGGCACCGTAGATGATGTGGTGGTCATGCAGCACAACATGTCTTTTCAAAAAGCATGCGTAGACGAAGGTGTTCAAGTAGACTTCTACCCATATCCTGGGCACCCTCACAATGTGCGCGGCAAAGACCGTGTTCACTTGATGACAAAAGTGCTGGACTACGTGAAAGCGAACCTCTAGCCACATGGAAAACAAACGGGTGCTTTTCCTGGTACCGTACCCTCATGGTGTTTCTCCGAGCCAACGATTTAGGCTAGAGCTCTATGAAGCAACCATGCAGGAAGAAGGAGTAGAATACGTTTACGCTCCGTTTCTTTCTGAATCGGTGTACCCCATATTCTTCGAACCAGGGAATACCTTCAAAAAAGCACTCGGTATTATTTCAGGCTATTTCCGTAGGTATGGCCAATTGTTTCGAATGCGTCGCTACAACGTAGTGTGGGTGCACAGAGAAACCGCACCCATGGCGCTCTTCCCTTTCTATAATTTTCTTTTGACGAAGTGTTTTGGCAAGAATGTGGTGTTTGAAATGGACGATGCCGTTTGGATGCCCAACGTTTCTTCAGCGAATGCCAAGTTCCAGTGGCTCAAACCGTTCAAGAACAGCTTACGCATGATGAAATGGGCAAAAACAGTGGTTTGCGGAAATGAATTTCTTCGCCAAAAAGCACTTGAATACAATGAAAATGCCACCTTACTGCCTACCGGAGTTGACACTGCACTGGTTCATAACCAAGAGCAAAATCAGCAGTCTGAGCATGTTCGAGTAGGCTGGACAGGCTCCCATTCTACCCTTCCCTATTTGGAGAAAATTGTGCCCATCTTAAAAGAGCTTTATCCAACGAGGCCTTTCCAATTGGTGGTCATTAGCGACGTGGAACCCCAACTCGATTTTCCAGATGTGAACTACATCCCTTGGAATAAAATCACCGAAATAGCAGACCTTCTTCGCTTTCACATCGGATTGATGCCTATTCCGAATAAAGAATGGACCGAAGGAAAATGCGGCTTGAAAATCATTCAGTACCAGTCGTTAGGAATTGTTCCTATTGCTAGTCCATTTGGAGTGAACAAAGAACTCATTGGGAACAATGAACGCGGCCTGTTGGTGAACGACTTGAACGATTGGAAAAACAAACTTGATTTTCTCCTGAGGAACGAGGGGATTCGAACATCATATGCTGCTAAATGCAGACCTTTTATACTTGAGCATTATTCTATTCAGTCACAACGTGACAAATTCCTACATTTGCTCGAAGAAGATTGACCCATGGAAATGACATCAACAGATATGAAACAAACGCCTTTACACGACGTCCACGTTAGCCTGGGAGCTAAAATGGTTCCATTCGCCGGATTTGAAATGCCAGTGCAATACACTGGCGTGAAAGATGAGCATCAATGTGTGCGTGAAAAGTGTGGTGTGTTTGATGTATCTCACATGGGTGAGTTTTTGGTGTGTGGGTCCCAAGCTCTTGACCTTCTTCAGCGCGTAACAAGCAACGACGTTTCTGTTCTAATTGACGGAAAAGTACAATACTCTTGTTTGCCCAATGAGGATGGCGGAATAGTAGATGACCTCTTGGTGTACCGCATCAATGAAAATGAATACCTGTTAGTGGTGAATGCTTCCAACCTTGAAAAGGATTGGAACTGGATCAATAAGCACAATTCATTTGACGCTGAGCTAAGTAACTTAAGTGATGAATACGCATTGCTTGCTGTTCAAGGTCCGAAGTCGATAGAAGCCATTGGCTCATTGACTGACCTCGACGTAGAAAATATGGAATACTACACCTTCCAGCGCGGCACCTTCGCAGGTGTTCCAAACGTGATTGTTTCAGCAACAGGATACACTGGTGCGGGAGGTTTTGAACTTTACATTCCATCTAGTCAAGCGGCCAAAGTATGGAATGCCGTGATGGAATCGGGTGCAGCTGTGGGAATTCAACCAGCTGGACTAGCTGCACGAGATACGCTTCGTTTGGAAATGGGCTTTTGCTTATATGGAAACGATATCAACGATACCACTTCTCCTATTGAAGCTGGATTGGGATGGATTACCAAATTCACCAAGGACTTCATTAACGCGGATGCCCTCAAGGCTCAGAAAGAAAATGGCGTTGCACGCAAATTAGTTGGCTTCGAACTAACCGAAAGAGGAATTCCTCGTCAAGGGTATGAAATTGTTGACGAAGAAGGGAATTCAATTGGCGAAGTAACCAGCGGAACCATGAGTCCGAGTACGGGCAAAGCGATTGGAATGGGCTACGTATTGAAAGCGCACGCGAAGAAAGAGACGCCTATCGGTATTCAAATTCGAAACAAGGTCATTCCGGCAACAGTTGTTAGACCTCCTTTTTACAAAGCATAGCCATGAGAACAGACCAAAGAAAACGCGTAGAAGTCTGTTTTTCGCCCAGACAATTCGAACTGTACAAAGATTCGTATGAAATCTGCGTGGTAATTGATGTTTTAAGAGCTACTTCTGCCATTTGCGCCGGAATTGAAAACGGTGTGAAAGAAATTATTCCTGTAAGCACTATTGAAGATGCTCAACGGTATAAAGATGACGGTTACATTGTAGCAGCAGAGCGAGGTGGGGAAATTGTAAACGGATTTGACTTCGGAAACTCCCCGTATTCGTTCCTGGACCCAAAATTAAAAGGAAAGTCTGTTGTGTTGACCACCACCAACGGTACCAAAGCAATCAACATTGCCAAAAGTATTCCTACGGTGGTAATTGGTTCCCTCAACAACCTCGACAGTGTTTGTAAATGGCTCTTGTCGCAGAACAAAAATGTGTTGCTTCTTGGTTCAGGATGGAAAGATAAATTCAACTTAGAAGATACCATTTGTGCGGGTGCCATGGCCGATCAATTGATTGAATCTCGGTTGTTCAAAGCAGAAGAAGATTCAACGATTGCCGCAAAGTTCATTTACCGATCTGCTCGCGAGAACATGTTCAGCTTCCTTCGTGCTTCTTCGCACCGCAGAAGGCTTCGCAAGTTAAATTTGAATGAGGATGTAAAATACTGCCTCACTCCTAACACCCTCACAACTATTCCTATTTTAGAAGATGGGAAACTCGTTCGTTTAGAATCAAAGCATGAAGTTACTGTCTAGAATTATTGTTCTATTTGTGTGCCTTTCAACCATTCCGTTGAAAGCAGGGGCTCCTTGGGGTTTCTTTGCGCACAAGCGAATCAATGAACTAGCGGTATTTACCTTGCCCGAAGAACTTTTTGGCTTCTATAAAGACAACATTCATTTCATCACAGAACATGCTGTTGACCCTGACAAAAGAAGGTATGGTGTGAAAGGTGAAGCACCGAGGCATTACATCGATATTGATCATTATTGCAAGCATGACTCTGCGTGCAACCCCTTCGACTTAGTACCAAGAAGATGGAATGACGCCGTTGAGAAATTCTCTGAAGACACCCTCATGGAGTATGGAATTGTTCCTTGGCACATCTCCAACATGACGTACCGCTTGACAAAGGCGTTTGAAGAAAAGAACATCAAGCGAATCTTAAGGACTTCCGCAGAAATTGGTCATTACATTGGAGATGCGCACGTTCCGTTGCACACTACGGAAAACTACAACGGGCAATTAAGTGGTCAATATGGTATCCATGGGTTCTGGGAAAGTCGGCTTCCAGAGCTATACGAGCCAGATTATGACTTCTTTGTAGGTAAGGCAAACTACGTTGAATCTCCACTTGACAAAGCATGGGATGTAGTTGAAGCCAGTCACAATGCACTGGATAGTGTTCTTCGTTTTGAAAAAGAACTGACTGAAGAATACGATGAAGACGACAAGTTCAGTTATGAAGAACGCGGGCGTATGTTAATCAAGGTATACTCAGAAGAATTTAGCAACGCCTACCATCAACGTTTAAATGGTCAAGTAGAGCGTAGAATGAAAGAAGCGGTCATTACCATAGGTAGTCTTTGGTATACTGCTTGGGTGAATGCAGGGCAACCGAACCTTGACGAAATCTCACCCGAAGAAATGGAGAATCTCAAGGAAGAAATTGCCAAAGAGAATGAATCCAAAGAGCTGCCCGAACTAAGAAAACGGGAGCACGACAACTGAAAAGCTCATTTTCAGCAGATTAATTCAATCAAAATGTAACCTTGTAGGACAACAGGAGGTATAACTGTAAGTGAAGAACCACAAACGCACCTCTATGAAAACTACTTTACTTTTCATTTTGATGGCCATTACAGGCTTGATGAATGCAGCTGAACTACCCAAAGTTTTACTTTATGGGAATGTCATGGACAGAGAAATTGTGGACATAATTGTCCCAAAACAAGAAGAAGCACCAGACAAATTTGTTGATCAGGTAACTGTTACGGCAATTTGCAAAGGAGATACCATTAGTTCGAAAGTAAACCGAGCAACTGGATTCTACTCACTTGTGCTTGAAAGCGGTAAGAAATACAATGTTTCTTTCAAGAAAGACGGCTACATCACAAAGAATTTCGTGATTGACGCCACCGATGTTGAATACACCGACAAAAAGAAATCCTTTAAGATGTTCACCGACGTGACGTTGTTTCAGACACCAGACAAAGGTGACTTCAAGTCATTTGAAGACCGTCCTATGGCAAAATGCACATACGTTTCTGAAAAGGAGCGCATGGAGTGGGACATGGACTTTGCTAAACTCGCATTTGATCATTTCATGAGTTCTGCTAAACAAATGTCAACCGCACTCAATAGCAACGACTAATTCGTAAAACCTTATTATACAAGGCGACCTTTGGAAGGTCGCCTTTTTTGTTGCCTGACAGTTGGATAAATCTGTACTTTCGAAAAAACGCTTTGTATGATTCGCTACGTCAGCACTCTTGTGCTCATATTACTTGCATGTACTGTTCAAGCCCAAGAAGTTTTTCAAGTCAATGACCTCTCATATTCGGGGTCGGAAGAAATTCATGTCACCCCATTAACTAGTGATAAGAATGCTTCCTCTTACATGATCTGGATTAAAACAGGTGTGAAAGCTCATTTTCATGCCACACACACCGAGTATGTTCATATCCTGGAAGGCGAAGGCATTATGTTTTTGGGAACCGAAGAAAAAGAGGTGAAAGCCGGAGACCTTATTGCCATACCGTCGAATACGGTACATAGTGTGGAGGTAACTTCTGCAACGCCTATGAAAGTCATCTCGATCCAGACTCCAGAATTCAAAGGACAAGATCGGGTCTTCGTTCGTCCTTACATGAAAAAAGACTGAAGTTTGTCTAGCAACGGCTGTGGGCAGCGCATAGGGCGTTTCGTTTCGCTGTTCATGAAGACCAAAGTAGTCTCTGCTGTTGTTAATAATTTATCGCCATTAAAGCACTTGTAAACGAAGTGAATCTTGCTTGTCGGGAGGATATCAATGGTGGTTTCTACCCGAATGAGGTCGTCATAGGTGGCAGGTGCGAGGTACTTAATGTGGAAATCAACCACCGGAAGTAAGCATCCTTCCTCTTCCATGGTCTTGTATGAAAGTCCCAAGGATCTCAAGGCCTCTACTCTTCCAATCTCAAAATAAGTAGCATAATTGCCATAATAGACAAAACCCATTTGATCGGTTTCGGCATAACGTACTCTAATATCGATGGAAGTGGTATACATGAAAAAGCAAATTTCAGTGATGATTCAAGGCACGAATTTACTTTAAATGTTCGTTAAGGCACTGGGAGCTAGAAGGTAAAAATCTGAGGGGTTTTTCTAAAAGTGTGCAGAGAACACAAAGTCTAGCAATAGTAATGCCACCAATCTATGAAAAGTATTCGGTTAAACCAATTTTATTTGCCACGAATATCAGCATTTTCAGACTTTTCCGACGAAGCGCATCAAAAATGAAAATATCGAAAAGTCAATAGGCTAGACGTTTTTTTTTTCAGTTTTTTCTCCAAATATTTGTCACCCCCTTGGGAATAATACATTCTGAGGACATTAGCACCCTAAGCATTAATTTTTTGTTAACACCCGTTATTTCAAATCAACCATGAATAAGGATCATAATCAGGTTTGGCAGCATTGTATTGAGATTATCAAGGACAATGTGAGTATGCAAGCATTCAAAACTTGGTTTGAGCCCATTAAACCGGTGAAATTGGAAAAGAACGTGTTAACCATTCAGGTTCCTAGTCAGTTCTTTTATGAGTGGCTAGAAGAGCACTATGTGCCATTATTGAAACGAATTATCCGAAAGGAGCTTGGTCAAGACGGAAGATTGGAATACAGTATTATCATGGAGAACAACTATGATAACACCAACCCTTACACCGTTAAGGTACCAACTACGAATAAAAAGGCCATTAAGAACCCTTCGGTATCAATGCCACTCGATATGAGTGACAGCCCTATAAAGAACCCTTTCATTATTCCGGGACTTCGAAAGCTGAACATTGATTCCAACCTGAATCCTAACTATTCTTTTGACAATTTTATTGAGGGCGATTGTAACAGACTTGCTAGATCAGCAGGATTTGCTGTTGCAAACAAACCAGGAGGTACCTCTTTCAACCCACTCCTAATCTACGGAGGAGTTGGACTTGGTAAAACACACCTCGCACATGCAATCGGTATTGAGATTAAAAACAAATCTCCTGAAAAGACCGTCTTGTATGTTTCTTCGGAAAAATTCACGCACCAATTTATTGATGCAGTGAAAAACAATAGCGTAAACGACTTCAGTCATTTTTACCAAATGATGGACGTTCTCATCGTAGATGATGTTCAGTTCTTCAGCGGTAAAGAGAAAACACAAGACGTTTTCTTCCACATCTTCAACCACCTGCACCAAACAGGAAAGCAAATCGTTCTTACCAGCGATAAGCCACCTGTTGAAATGCAAGGCATGGAGCAACGACTGCTTTCTCGTTTCAAATGGGGATTGAGTGCTGACCTTCAGACACCTTCTCTTGAAACGCGTATCGCCATTCTTGAAAAGAAGATGTATGCAGACGGTATTGAGTTACCGAAAGAAGTTGTTGAGTACCTCGCTTATAGTATCACAACGAATATCCGTGAGCTAGAAGGTGCTTTGATTTCCTTGATCGCGCAGGCTTCTTTGAACAGAAAGTCTATTACGCTAGACCTTGCGAAGCAGATGATTGACAAGTTTGTCAAGAACACGGCCCGTGAAGTATCTATTGACTACATCCAAAAGGTAGTTTGTGACTATTTCGACCTTCCAATTGAATTGTTGAAGTCGAAAACAAGAAAGCGTGAAATCGTTCAAGCAAGACAAATTGCGATGTACTTCGCGAAAAAGATGACAAAATCATCTCTTGCCAACATTGGACTTCACTGCGGAGGAAAAGATCACGCCACAGTTCTTCACGCTTGTAGAACAGTGAACAACCTTCAAGAAACAGACAAACACTTTAGAAAGTACCTAGATGACTTAGAGAAAAAACTAAGCATCCAATAAATTAAAAAGCCCCGAGTCGTTTGACCCGGGGCTTTTTAATTATTTTCTATGTGGATTCAAAGGAGACCACTTATTGTAATACCGCTGAATTGGCGGATGGCCCTTTTTAATTTTCCATTTCTTTTTGTGGAAGTCATTTTTCTGCACATGGCATCCTGTGCCAACGAACATGAATACCATGAACGGAAGTATGAGTAGTACTTTGAGGCGCTTCAACTGTTGCATAACGACTATTTGTTTTGTCTAAATTACGTCCACATTAGCGGCAAGTCTGTAGGTCGAAAGCCTACTCTAACGTCAGTAAATAACAACAAATGAAAAACGTGTTGATGGTTTGCCTAGGTAATATCTGCCGCTCTCCCATGGCAGAAGGCATTTTACGCGCAAAGGCGAAAGAAAGAAACATCGCGATCTCTACAGATTCGGCAGGTACCAGCTCTTGGCACCAAGGTGAAAAAGCCGATGCGCGAGCCCGTGAAACAATGCGTTCCAAAGGAATTGCAATCGACGACTTGCGCTCAAGGCCGTTTTCACCTGAAGATTTCGATTTGTTTGACTACATCTTCGTCATGGATAGAAAGAACTTCGCAGATATATTTGACCTCGCGAAGACCGAAGCGCACAAACAGAAAATTAAACTCTACCTAGAAGAATCCTCAGCCACCAAAGTGAAAGAAGTTCCTGACCCTTACTATGGAGAAGACGACGGATTTGAAGTGGTATACGAATTACTGGTGGAAGCTACACACCGCTTCTTGGATCGCATATAAAATTACCAAGACGCACAAGGAACGATTTTCCCTGAAGGTTTTCCTCGCCTGGTTTTGTTCTTTACTTTTCTGCAGCCCCATGTTCTGAACAAGGTATACTTGAAGTGAAAGTAAATGTCTGCACCATACTTATCTCCGTTCCCAATTAATCCGGGAAGATGATCTGTTCCAATGATGATACTGTTGAGGCGAAGCATGGCTCCAATCATAGGCGCTCTGAATTCATGAAGCGAAATCGGCACCGCTGCTTCAAAGCGCTTGATTTCATAACGCGGTGTAAACGCCAAAGAAGAAGCACGTTGGATGCCAAAACTATTTTTCCAAGGCACCCCTTGAACCCAAGAACCGTTGAGGTAGAAGTTATATCCTAAGTTGTAATCGTACTGAACGCTCAAGGCCGCAGGTAGTACAACACGGAGTTTTGCTTTTTCCGAAGCTTCGGTGAGCTCAAAATTGTCTGAAATTAGGTTTGCAATTCCGTTGACATCATCAGAGTTTTCGCCCTCAAAGTTTTCCCAGTTGTACTCCTCCCCTTCGTTGAAGTCATTGGCGTAAAACTCAGGCTTGAATTTTATTCTCCCAATATCAAGGAGCGCTACAGAAACTTTGAATTTATAGTCACACGTTCGGCATCCGTTTTTCTTGCTGTGGGGAACGTATCCACCCACACCTTCTAAAGTTCGTTTGTACGTGAATCCAACATCCACTCCCCAGCCACTCCCTGAGTTAAACGCAGGTTCATTGAACCCGTATTGTCCGGCGATGTTATGTGTGGTCAAGTTGGTTGAGTCTTGAACGGTGAAATTCCAATCGTTCAATCGAAATCCTGCTCCCGCTACTCCAATGAGTCGCTTCACATGAATTCCAGCCGAAATCATCTCTCTTCCTTGTTGTTTGATAATCCGCCCGTAAGAAAGTCCTACTTCTCCCCAAGCCAGAGCAGTTAAGCGCAAGTTTCGAATTCTCGTTTCTTCGCCTATGTACGGCCCGTACTGAAATCCTTCAAGCACATAGGTAGCCATTCGATTTCCAATGCCACGAACATCTGCCATGGTTCTAGCACCTGTGTATAATCCGAACGCATTGTTTCCAACTTGGGCCGTAATGGTAGGCCCTTGAACGAGCACATCGGTATATGCACTGTATGAATTCCGCGAAAGATTGTATTGAGGTTCGGCACTTTGGAAACCTGCAGGGTTCAATAAAGAGCCTTGTCCGCCCGGTAAATAAACAAGGTTGTTTCGTGCAAAAACGGAAAACCCAACCAAATGAATATCCATAAACGCCTTCGAATCACTAATGGAAGATGGATTCAATAAAAGGCTGTTGGCAGGGGCATAATTACTGATACCAATGCCAATACTCTCTTGGGCAAAAACAGAGAGAGCGCAACTAATAAACAACAAGAATGTAATGGCGGTACATTTCATATCTCACTAGTACTACGCAAAGTAAGACCAAAATGTTGTAAAAGAATACTAGTTTTCTAACGCAATTGGTTTTTTAGGCGCGTAGTTCTGATTGGTAATAGACGGCGTACTAGGAACAATAATTTCAATGAATCCGTGGTCAGAAATAGCGTGGCACGAATTGCAGGCATTGACCAATCCTAAGTAGGCTGACTCAAATTCACTGCTGTTCTTTGCCTTCACAATTTCTTCCATATATTCCAAGGAAGGAAGCGCCATTTGTTCCATCAACTGGCTAATGTTCTTTCCGTCATCAACCACATCATGATCAATCACTTCTTCCATTACCTCTTCCAGCTCGTGCGCATAGAACGCGCTCAACTCCCAATTCTCTTGACTTCCGGCAAACCACAATTTTCCTGCAAAACGTTGAAGATGACCCATTGCCATAGCCAGTTCATACTCACCTTCTTCGTGCTCCTCTGATTCATCATGCGCCGTGGTTGAAGCCAACACGTCTTTTTCAGCATTCGTAGAAGAGTTACAGCCTACAACAGTAACAAGAGCGGCACAGAGTAATAAAACAACAACTTTTTTCACGGCAAAAATTTTGAGCAAGTTCGTTCATAGCGAAACGAAAACATATACCACATTTATGGGATTTGAACAGCGGATCTCAACGCCTCTGCGGAGTCTGCAGAAAGCACATCCTGAACATGGATGGTATACTTCAATGGGGTGTTAGGAGGAACGATTCCCAAACCTGAACCGCGCGCGCCAAAGGCAAGGTGAGAAGGAATCCACACTTCTTTACGGCCATTTTTCTTCATGCCAGACAATGCAATTTCGAGCCCCCGAATCACTTGATCTGGCTTCCCGTATGGAAAATACAAGTAAGAAGCTGAGTCTTGCGCTGAGTCAAACAACTCGCCATTCAAAAAGTACCCATCGAAGGCAAGGGTTATCTCTTGTCCATAAGACAACTTCGGCCCTTCGCCCTCCTCAATTACTTTCTCATAAATACCATTCTTGAATCGCAAACTGTCCGTTAATCCCAACAGGTGCATTTCCCGCTCAATGAATTCTTGTTCCTGCATTTTCCGAATCTTTTCAGCTCGTTCCGGACTCTCCAAATAAGATTCCTCATCATAAACAACCCGAGAAGAAACAACCAACCGCATCAAGGTGCTGTCATTGATCGGTACTTCATCTACAGCATATTCATCACAAAACAGACCTTTGATTTGTGCATACGGAACTTGCCATTCAATGCTATCGCCCCCCTTCAAGTTGCCCAGCTCCTGAACCATGAGTCTTTCTGACTCCCATTCATACTCAGCAGGATCAAACTCCATGTCAGTATCGTACCTATTATAATCCAAACCGGATGGGGATAACTTAATTCCTACAATGGCATAAACCGCATGACGCAATTCGTCTTCGCCATCTCCAAAACCAAGAAGTTTTCGTTGCACACCATCTTCCAATTGGATGTAGCCATTCACCACTTTTTCTCCGCAAGAAAACGCCAACAAAAGAAGCAGAATGATCCCCAAATTTCTCATAGTTCTCTCACAGAAAGGTCCACCAGTAAAATGGCATTCAATGGAATTTTGTGCAAGTCGCCTGTCATACCATACCCTAATCGAGCTGGCCAAATACAATGAGCACTGTCTCCACTCTGCATGTATTGAACTACTTCGTGAAAACCCGGGGGAGCGTCGGAACCTTCAACCAACATTTGCAAAGGCCCACTCACCTTACTAGAATAGCATAACGTACTATCCCCTAGTCTTATACGGTATTTTATCTCAACTGCATCTCCAACTGAAATTGTATCACCTTCGCCTACCTTAAAAAGCTCATACCTCATCCCTGTTTGAGAACGTTGCATGGCCAATTCATACTTCTCCACATAAGCGGTAATGAAGGCATCTTCGTTGTTCATCTTGTCCTTATTGAACTCAATGAGTTGATCACGAAGTTCGGCATCAGACATTGGTTTTTGATGCTTGGTTTGTTCATTGCATGACGCTCCGAGCACCACAAAAATGACAACGATGTAGCTAAGGTATTTCATTCGTAATTCAATTCTGATTCGTACGTTGGAAGCAACGATTCAAATCGGTTGATAGCTTGCTCAAGCGATTCCTGAACTGCAGCACCCGCCGCATTGTTATGTCCGCCCCCATTGAAGTGAGCGCGTGCAAATTGATTCACATTAAAACTTCCTTGACTTCGAAATGAGATTTTCACTTCGTTTTCTTTTGACTGCCTCAAAAAGGCTGCGAAATTAACACCATTGATCGATAAGGCTTGGTTCACAAGTCCTTCCGTATCGCCTGACTCATAATTAAAGCGCTTCAATTCTTCGCTAGACAAACTGATGTAAGCCGTTTTGTGTGCCCGATTAACCACGAGCTTTTCGCTCAGAGCATACCCTGTTAAACGCATGCGATCTTCTTTATTGGTATCGTATATGGCCCGATGAATAGCAGCATGATCTACCCCTTTCTCAATCAACGAAGCAGCAATTTGATGCGTTTTAGGCGTAACAGAAGGAAAGCGGAAACTACCGCTATCAGTAACAATACCTGTGTATAAACAAGCTCCGCTTACCTCGTTAATCAATTCAGCGCTCCCTAAACTTTCAGCAAATTCATAAATCAACTGAGCGGTAGAACAAGAAGATGTGTCAGAGATAAGCACATCAGGAAATGTATCTGGTTGCTGATGGTGGTCGATTAGAATAAATGGTGTTTTTCCAATTTCAGCTTCGAGCAACGGTGCAAGGTTTCCAGTTCGATGCAAAACGTTGTAATCAAGACAAAAAATGAGTCCAGCTTCGCGAAGCAATTCCTGACATTTATCAGGAGACTCCGAATAAAAGACAATTCCTTCTGTTCCTGGCATCCACTGTAAGAATGCCGCAAACGGATCCGGAAGTATAACGGTGCATTTCTTGCCCATTGCTTCCAGTATGTGTAATAGTGCAAGGGAAGAACCAACCGCGTCTCCGTCAGGTGATTTGTGGGCGGTAATCACAATATGATCAGCCGCTTCTATTAATTCCCTCCTATTATCTTGTACTTCGTTTTCCATAGTTACTGCAAAGATATGCCTTCAAAGGACGAAAGAACCCCCATTTCTATTGTACTTTTACATCAGTTATGAAGCAGTTATTCACGTTTTTTTTCTTTCGTACTAGCCTTCTCACACTTGTTTGCCTTCTTGGGTTCTCTGTTTCGAGTTTCGAAGCACATGATTTCCATTACAGTTTTACCGTAGTTCGTGAAAACGCCAGAGCAAATACCATTGAGATTGAGATGAAGGTGTTTACAGACGACTTCGAGCGGCTGTTGGAATCGATGTACAAACCAGATTTGGATTTAGGATCCGAAACGGAATACGAAGACACCGATGAGCTCATCAACACATACCTTCGCGAACACTTTTCTGTCATCATTAACGATGTTCCGCTTCAATTTTCATTCATAGGAAAAGAAGTAGAAAACGATATTACGTGGTGTTACCTTGAATACATTCGTCCGCCAGGGGTGAATGTTATTGAAGTGAAAAACACGGTGTTGTTTGAACTTTTTGACGACCAGATCAACGAAGCCAGTGTAAGTTTCAGCGGCTGGTCTAAACGTATTCACCTTTCGAAAGAACAATCTTCAGAAAAGCTTTTTAACTGATGACCAAGAAAGAGAAAGCCCAAATTGTAGTAGACACCTTGGAACGTCTATATCCAGAGGTCCCGGTTCCGCTGGATCACACCGATGCATACACTTTACTTATCGCCGTTCTACTCTCTGCGCAATGCACCGACATTCGCGTCAATCAAATTACCCCTTTTCTGTTCGAACGGGCGAATACCCCTGAGGCCATGATTGAGTTGACAGTAGATGAGATTCGCGAAATCATTAAGCCTTGCGGACTTTCTCCAGCAAAATCCAAGGCCATCCATAAGCTATCGCACATACTACTAGATGAACACCAGGGTGAAGTACCTCAGAGTTTTGAAGCACTTGAAGCGCTGCCAGGAGTAGGGCACAAAACTGCTTCTGTAGTGATGTCTCAAGCTTTTGGTGTACCCGCCTTCCCTGTTGACACTCACATTCATCGCTTGATGTATCGTTGGGGATTAACTACCGGGAAAAACGTTACCCTCACCGAAAAAGACGCCAAAAAGCTCTTTCCTGAAGAGTTGTGGAATAAGCTGCACTTGCAAATTATCTTTTACGGACGGGAATTTTCACCCGCACGTGGATTGAAGTTAGAAAAAGACATTTTGCTTCAAACCATTGGTCGGAAGTCAGAAATAGCCAAATGGTCAAAGTAAGTCATGGGAGATCAGCACAAAGGTTGGCGTAACAATTATCGGGCTTCCATGCCTGCGAGCGAGCGCATGCTGAAAGACCTTCGTTCTTTTACCAAAGACGTGGGAATGAGCATTCGTCATGGTGGGAAATTGCGCACCATTGTCACCTACCCTGACTACCCAAGTAAGCGAACTACCATTCAAAAAATTGCGCGGAAAATGGGTTGGCGACTCACCAACAAACCATTGAAGTCGGCTGATATTATTTTGTTCTTTGAAGATACGACGCACAAAGACACCTCTACTGATGACTTCCTCACCACTGCCGAACCGGTTCTCAATTTAGCTTGTACCGATATTAGCAAAGAACGGGTTGAAGAAGTCCATCAATCTGTTTTTGGTTACGGGACGTTCATTGACCCGCTAACATTCGAAGGCACTGCCGTGGAAAAGAGCGACGAAAATGCCAAGCACGACGGGCACTATATTCAATGTCCAATAGCCCAGGTTACTGAAGGCTGTATTTACCAGCGCGTACTGAGCAATCGAAATGAAGAGGGCCTTGCCGTTGATCATCGCGTTCCGGTCATGGGAAGTGAAATTCCGTTGACTTATTTGAAAAAGAAGGAATGGGAAGTGCGCTTCTCAAATGAAGTAACTACTTCTTCGCTGCACACACCCGAATCGCTATTCAATTCAGAGGAGTTGCGGCTAATTACCGAATTCACAGCTGCCATTCACGCTGAATTTTGTGAATTGGACATCATTCGCGACAACAATGACGGACGCATCTATATTATTGATGTGAACACTACACCTTACGGTCCACCTGCAGGATTGGACACACAAGACAGGCTGGAAGCCATATCTCTTCTATCCTCTGCTTTCCAAAAGGCCTTTTTGAGCGCATAAAAAAAGGGACCTAAGCCCCTTTCAATTTTGTTTAATCGTACGGTTTACTCTTCAATTGAGCCAAATTTTTCAATAACTGGCTGCGTAACTCCTGTGCTGCTAAACCCTCCATCATGGAACAAGTTCTGCATGGTCACATAACGCGTCAGATCTGAGAACATAGAAATACAATAGTCAGCGCAAGCTAGTCCGTCTGCATTCCCTAATGGCGACATCATTTCACTGAAGTTGATGAATTCATCGAATCCTTTCACACCGCTACCTGCTGTAGTCACTGTTGGTGATTGACTGATGGTATTCACACGCACTTTCTTTGCAATACCGTAGTGGTATCCAAAACTACGTGTGATGCTTTCCAATAACGATTTAGCATCCGCCATGTCGTTGTAATCAGGGAAGATTCGTTGAGCAGCAATGTAAGTCAGGGCTAACACAGATCCCCAATCGTTGATGGCATCCATCTTCTTCGCAGTCGCAAGCGTCTTGTGCAACGACATCGCACTTACATCCAACGTTTGATGATACCATTCGTACTTCAAGTCGGTGTAATGCTTCTTCTTACGCACATTTGGAGACATTCCAATGGAGTGCAAAACGAAGTCAACTGGACCACCTAGGTGCTCCATTGCTTTTTCGAAGAGGTTTTCTAAATCTTCAATTTTTGTTGCATCAGCTGGAATGACCAGTGCGTTGCCACACTTTTCAGCAAGTGTATTAATTTCCCCCATGCGCATGGCGATTGGGGCATTTGTTAGTACAAATTCTGCGCCTTCTTCGTGGGCTCTTTCAGCCACTTTCCATGCAATTGACATATCGTTCAATGCACCGAAGATGATTCCTTTCTTTCCTTTTAGCAGTTGGTTTGCCATTGTATGAATATTAGAATTTGGGGGTAAAGCTACACGTTTTTAGATGCCAAAGACCAAAAAGTCCCGCACTTTTGCAGGACTCAATGGCTTAAACTGAAAAACTAAAAACTATAAATTACTCATGTGGCAACTCTAGATTGAGTTACCAATCTCAACTAACTTAAAGTTCTCGGGCTCTCTCCTTCCCGAGTTGCGGTAAATATAAGACTTTTCTTTTGGTCGTCAAGCATCCGAATTATTTTTATGTCATGTATTTCCATTCCAATAGTGTGACGGGAACACTTTCCCTGGATTTAATATAAGTTTTGGATCAAACACCTGTTTTGTTTGCCACATAAGATTCAAAGCGATTTCAGAATATGCAACATCCATGTATTCTTTTTGGACCCATCCAATTCCGTGCTCACCGCTCAATGTTCCTTCCAACGAAACAGTCAATTCAAAAATCTCTCGGATGGCATTTGGCAACATTTGATTCCAAGCATTTTCGTCCAATTCCTCTTTTAAAATGTTGACGTGTAAGTTTCCATCACCTGCATGGCCGTAGCAGACACTATTAAAACCGTAGTTCTTTCCAATTTCTTTAATACCAGCAAGCAATTCTGGCAGTTTGAAACGCGGCACTACCGTATCTTCTTCCTTGTATATACTAACGGCCTTCACTGCTTCTCCTACTCTTCTTCGCAAGAACCACAACTTGTCTTTTTGTGCTTCATCTTCCGCAAACAGAATTTCGCCAGCACCAAGTGATTCACAAACTGTCATGATTACTTCACACTCTTTCATCAGGTCAGCACTTTCGTTGCCGTCCACTTCAATGAGCAGTTGGGCCTCCGTGTCATCAGTCAAGTCAATTGGTTGTTCACCGGTGAATGACATGGCTAGCTCAATGGCAGCGCGTTCCATAAATTCCAAGGCGGAAGGAACGACACCTGCTTTGAAAATAGCCGACACAGTCTTGCAAGCATCTTTGGCAGAAGGAAACGATACCAGCATCAAGAGCCGTTGTGCTGGTTGAGGCATTAACTTCAACGTTGCTTGTGTAATTACTCCGAGGGTACCTTCTGACCCCACCATTAATTGCGTGAGGTTATACCCGGTGCTATTCTTTAACGTATTCGCCCCAGTCTGGATGATTTCACCAGAAGGCAAAACCACTTCTAAGTTCAACACCCAATCTTTGGTTACACCGTATTTCACTGCTCTGGGTCCGCCTGAATTCTCGGCCAAGTTTCCTCCAATGTAACAGGTACCTCTGCTTGCGGGATCAGGAGCATAAAGCAATCCTTTTTCAGCAACGGCACGCTGCAGTTCCTCAACAATTACACCCGGCTGTGTAATCACCTGGAGGTTGTCTGTGTCTATTTTTAAGATGGCATTCATCTTTGACGTTGACAGCGCAACACCCCCATACACTGTTAGCATACCACCACTTAAACCAGTTCTGGCTCCTACCGGAGTGATTGCTATTCCTTCAGAAGAACAGTATTGAAGTATGGCACTTACTTCACTCGTTTTTGTTGGAAAGAGAACCGCTTCAGGAGCATATTGCAGATCCTCGGTTTCATCGTGGCTGTAATCTTGGAGCGTTTCTTGTGCGGTGGAACATCGGTCCTCTCCGACTATGGACGAAAAATGCCGTAGATGTGATTCTGTAATTTTCGTGTACATGAACTTTGTAAATTGAGCCTTTGCTCGAATGATATATTTATCTTCGGGGACTTCGGACCAAAGATAAACCCTCTGGGAATATGAAAAAGTATTGCTTCTTAATCTTGGCACTTTCTGTTGCCTTATTTACTTCGGCGCAAAGCGCTTCACTTACCAATGAACTCATTTGGTA
>JAQWQB010000067.1 GCA_029245065.1 Flavobacteriales bacterium
CGGAACTTGGTCTAACTACTGCTACTTCCCAAGTGGAAATGTGGTGGTCACCGACATGTATTCTGGTTTATTCGTTTTGAGACCTAATGTATCTACAGTTGACTACACAGTAACACTACAAGATGATCAAGACGAAGCGACTTATTCTGTAGACTATACTTACAACCCTGGGGATTTAGCTGTTCTTGTTAGTAACCTACCTACAGGTGTGGCTGCAGAAGTTGGTGCGGTAAATACACCTGGTTCTACTGTTGTTATACTAAGCGGATTGGAAACACTTGATCCTGGTACATATGATTTTGTTATTGTAACTGATGTTGATGGTGAAATGAACGAGCAAATGGCCCAAGTAATTATTACCGATGATGTTGATCTATTCGCTACAGCAGTTTCACCCGCAGACGAAACACTTCAGCCTGCTGCCATTGAATTGTCGTGGACCAGTAATGGAGAAGAAAATGCTTCGTACTTCGTGGAAGTAGCAGAAGATGATGCATTTGAAACAGTGGTGCATTCTGAAACCACAGACGAAACCACTTCAACGATTCCCTTTGACCTTCCAGATGGGACATACTATTGGAGAGTTTCTGTTTCTCAATCGTGCGACGAAGAAAGTATTTCTGAAACAACCAGCTTTGATGTGCTGTTTGTAAACGTTAATGAGTTGGATGCATTGGAACAACTAACAGCGTATCCCAACCCAGCAGAAACAACCATACAGATCAACGGATTAGGAACGGAAGATTCACTCCTAGAACTTGTTTCTTATGACGGAAGATTGATAACTACCTACACCGTAAATGCTGATGAGACTTATGTTATGGACGTCTCGAGTCTTGCAAGTGGCGTTTATGTTATCAGAACGGATGCTGGAAAAACACTTCAATTCACGAAGAAATAACTTCGGAACGAAAGAATAAATAGGAAAGGGAGCTTCACTGATAGCTCCCTTTTTTGTTACCGTACAATTCCTGGAGTTACTTTCAATCCTGTTTCAATACGTCGTTCGAGAATATCCAATGACTGGTACAATTCTTCAAAACGTTGAATTTGGAAATAGGTGTTCTGAATGACATCATTTTCAAAAGGGAGGTTGATCACCTCAATAACATCAAATGGTTTTACCTCAATCGGGTCATTGTACACGTGGTGTGTTTCTCCAGATGAAGAAATAATGCCAGCTCCATAAATTTCGGTTTTGCCTTCCCGCATACTTAGTCCGAATTCTATGGTATACCAGTACAACCTTTGCAACGCCGTTAATACTTGCTTGTCGTTAAGGTGTTTGACACCCAACTCACCAAAGCGCTGCATGAATGAGGCATACGTGCTGTTCATGAGTAAGGGAAGGTGGCCGAAAACATCGTGAAACATATCTGGCTCCTCGATGTAATCCAACTGGCTTTTCTTTCGGAGCCAAGTACTGCTGCACCACTTTCGATCGGCTAGTAAAGCGAAGAAATCTTCCACAGGTATTAGGCCAGGTACAACTTGGATTTCCCATTGTGTAGCCCCCATCAGAATTTGGTCTATTTCTTCAAATGAAGGCACTGTCTGCGGATTGAAAGCAGGGTAGAGCCCCTGAACACAATCCAAGTAATCTTGTTTCACCTTGTTTTCAAGATTTCGCATTTGTCGTTCAAAAAGAATCGACCAAACTTCATGGTCTTCCGCGGTGTAGTTATCGTACTGTTGTTTCATTTCTAGCGCATAAAAAAACCCAGCCTTAGCCGGGTTCGAATATATTGACATATACCGCGTTTCCCTAGCTAGCGAGCTGAAGGTTCACGTAGTAATATGTAGTGTTCGTTTGCATAAAACAAAGATGAAAAAAAATAGCCATCAAACGATGGCTATTTTTATGTTCTTTATTCATCAGAAGCTGATTCTTCGCTTTCTTTCTTTTCAGAATCATCTTTCGGTGTTTTCTTTTTCGCACCACCTTTCTTGACCTTGACCTTCATTGCGGTGTTCTTTTTGTCAAAGTCAACCTCCAGCAAATCACCTTCTTCCAATTTAGAGTTGATGATTTCCTCAGCCAATGGATCTTCCAGGTATTTCTGGATGGCTCTGTTCAATGGGCGGGCACCATACTTGGCGTCAAACCCTTTGTCAGCGATGTAATCCTTCGCGTTGTCAGTAAGTGTGATACCGTACCCCAATTCCGTTACACGAACAAAAAGCTTGTTCAATTCAATATCAATGATCTTGTGAATGTCTTCACGTTCAAGTGAGTTGAACATGATGATGTCATCAATACGGTTTAGGAATTCAGGAGCGAATGCACGTTTCAAAGCACCTTCAATAACACCTTTGCGGTCGTCCTGCTCAACAGATTCTTTCGCTGATGTACCGAAACCAACACCTGTTCCAAAATCTTGAAGCTGACGTGCCCCAATGTTAGACGTCATGATGATGATGGTATTACGGAAATCAATCTTCCGTCCCAAGCTATCAGTCATGTGCCCATCATCAAGTGCTTGCAAAAGCAAGTTGAATACATCAGGGTGTGCTTTCTCTACTTCATCGAGTAATATGATAGAGTAGGGACGGCGTCTTACTTTTTCGGTAAGCTGTCCACCTTCTTCATAACCAACATACCCCGGAGGTGCTCCGATCAATCTTGTTACGGCGAATTTCTCCATGTATTCACTCATGTCGATACGAATTAGTGCATCTTCTGAGTCAAACAAGAATTTAGCGAGCTCTTTTGCCAGTTGGGTTTTCCCCACTCCGGTTGGCCCAAGGAAGATGAACGAACCAATTGGCTTGTTCGGATCCTTAAGTCCTGCACGGTTACGCTTAATCGCACGAACCACGTTTTTAATCGCTTTGTTCTGCCCAATTACACGTCCGTCCAATGACTCTTCCATGCGGCCTAAACGTCCGCTTTCCTTTTCAGCAATTCGCTGAACTGGAATTCCGGTCATCATGGCAACAACTTCTTCCACGTGATCAACGGTAACCGTTTCTCTGTGGTTCTTGGATTCTTCTTCCCAACGCTTTTTTGCTTCGTCCAGTTTCTCAATCAGTTGGCGTTCCTTGTCTCTCAACTTGGCCGCTTCCTCATACTTCTGACTGCGTACAACTTGGTTCTTCTCTTCTTTTACATCCTCAATATCCTTTTCGATATCAATGATTTCTTTAGGAACGTTGATGTTCTTCAAGTGAACACGAGAACCAACTTCATCCAATGCATCAATGGCCTTGTCTGGAAGGTGACGATCAGTTATGTATCTGCTTGTTAAAGAAACGCAAGCAGCCAATGCATCATCTGTATAAGTTACACTGTGGTGTTCCTCATACTTGTCTTTGATGTTTTGAAGGATCTGTACCGTTTCTTCCGGAGTAGTAGGGTCAACAACTACTTTTTGGAATCGACGTTCTAATGCTCCGTCTTTTTCAATGTGCTGACGGTACTCATCTAGAGTGGTAGCTCCCACACATTGAATTTCACCTCTTGCCAGTGCCGGCTTGAACATATTGGATGCATCTAATGATCCGCTAGCTCCTCCAGCACCTACAATGGTGTGAATCTCATCAATGAACAGAATGACATCTGGCGATTTTTCCAGCTCATTCATTACGGCCTTCATTCGTTCTTCGAACTGACCTCTGTATTTCGTCCCTGCAACCAAAGAAGCGATGTCGAGCGTAACAATTCTTTTACCGAATAGTACACGAGACACTTTCTTTTGAATGATTCGCAGTGCTAGTCCTTCTGCAATAGCAGATTTACCAACTCCTGGCTCACCAATTAGGATCGGGTTGTTTTTCTTTCTTCTAGAGAGCACTTGAGATACGCGCTCAATTTCTTTTTCACGTCCAACGATAGGGTCTAATTTCCCTTCTTCAGCCAATTTCGTGAGGTCACGGCCAAAGTTATCGAGTACGGGTGTTTTACTCTTCGAGTCGCCTTGTTTTTTAGAACCACCTCCGCCACTGCTAAATGATCGATCATCATCGTCATCGGCAGCGCCAGGGAATTCAGATTTAGGCAAATCGCTTTCTGCGTTTTCCATAAGTATTGTTTCGAATTCGTCTTTTGCAATTTCGTAGGTCACATCAAAAGCGTGCAGCGACTTTGTTGCTACGTTATCTTCGTCCTTTAATATAGATAGGAGTAAATGCTCCGTTCCAATTACTGGACTTTTGAAGATTTTCGCTTCCAAGTAAGTGATCTTTAAAATCTTTTCAGCTTGTTTCACCAATGGAATATTTCCTTGGCTGGCACCTTTGTTAGATTGTGTTCGAATGGAACCTTCGACTGCTTTACGCAATCTTCCAAGATCAACACGTAATCCTTCAAGAATCCTAACGGCAGTACCTTCGCCTTCGCGAATGATACCCAAGAGCAGGTGCTCTACTCCAATGTAATTGTGCCCCAGTCTAATGGCCTCTTCACGACTGTACGTGATGACGTCTTTGACTCGTGGGGAAAATTTTGCGTCCATAATATTCTGTCCTCTCTTCGTTAGTGATGTCTATAAATTTAACATGAATAGACTCTGACATCAAATATATTCGGTCACATTTCTGTAAACCTTTTCCGAAATCCTTTTTATCCACATTCTTTTGTGTGATTTTGTGCAAAAACGGGGCTTTCAGAAGAATTATGATCGAAGTAATATCTGTATTTTCGTTAGTCATATCAAAATCTGTGCTAAACAATCTAGAAGGACGAAATGGCAGAAGGAGAAAAGATCATTAATATTAAGATAGAGGACGAGATGAAGTCAGCCTACATCGATTACTCGATGTCGGTTATCGTTGCACGAGCATTACCAGATGTTCGTGATGGCTTGAAACCAGTTCACCGTCGTGTTCTTTACGGAATGCTTGACTTAGGAGTCTTATCCAATAGGGCCTATAAAAAGTCAGCCAGAATCGTAGGAGAGGTGCTCGGAAAGTATCACCCACACGGTGATAGCTCTGTGTATGACACCATGGTACGTATGGCCCAAGATTGGTCGTTGCGTTACCCAATGGTAGACGGACAAGGAAACTTCGGTTCTGTTGATGGGGATAACCCAGCAGCAATGCGTTATACAGAGGCACGCCTTCGAAAGGTGGCCGAAGAAATGCTTGCCGACCTTGAGAAGGAAACGGTCGATTTCGCTCAGAACTTCGATGATTCATTAAAAGAACCAACCGTTCTTCCTGCGAAGATTCCAAACCTCCTGGTGAATGGAGCAAGTGGTATTGCCGTAGGTATGGCAACAAATATGCCTCCTCACAACTTGACAGAGGTTATTGACGGAACCATAGCTTACATCGATAACAATGAAATCGGAATCGAAGAGTTGATGACGCATGTGAAAGCGCCAGATTTTCCAACAGGAGGAGTAATCTTCGGTATGGAAGGGGTGCGCCAAGCGTTTGAAACAGGCCGTGGACGTGTTGTTATTCGTGGAAAAGCGAACATCGAAGAAACCAAGTCAGGCAAAGAAGTCATCATTGTGGAAGAAATTCCATACCAGGTGAACAAAGCTGATATGATCAATCGTACAGCTGAGTTGGTGAACGATAAAAAGATTGAAGGGGTTTCTGAAATTCGAGATGAGTCAGACCGTAAAGGAATGCGCATCGTTTACGAATTGAAAAGAGATGCCATTCCAAACGTTGTTCTAAACAAGCTATTCAAGTACACTGCGCTACAGACTTCATTTTCAGTGAATAACATTGCACTTGTGAAGGGGAGACCTGAGATGCTTAATCTACGTACGTTGATTAGCAACTTCGTTGAACACCGTCACGATGTAATTGTACGTAGAACACAATACGAACTAAGGAAAGCAGAGGAACGTGCTCACATCCTTCAAGGATTGATCATTGCATTGGATAACATTGATGAAGTCATCAAACTTATTCGCGCAAGCAAGACCCCTGAAGAAGCTCGTTCTGGACTGATGAACAGATTCGAATTGTCTGAATTACAGGCAAGAGCGATTCTTGACATGCGTCTCCAGAAGCTTACCGGACTCGAACGAGACAAGCTTCACGAAGAGTTCAATGAATTGATGGCAGCCATTGCTCGTTTCAAGGAAATCCTTGATAACTACGAGATTAGAATGGGCATTGTAAAAGATGAACTGCTCGAGATTAAAGAAAAGTACGGAGATGACCGTCGTTCTAGAATTGAATACTCAAGTGCTGATTTGAGCATTGAGGACATGATTCCAGACGAAAATGTGGTAGTGACAATTAGTCATGCCGGGTACATTAAACGTACACGTTTGGCAGAATACAAGAGCCAAGCAAGGGGAGGTGTAGGTTCGAAAGGAAGTAGCACAAGA
>JAQWQB010000082.1 GCA_029245065.1 Flavobacteriales bacterium
CCGGATACGTCACTTCTACCCCAGTGATTTCTCCAGCTTCATCCATTGTTGGAACAAGAAGCGGATTGATGAAACCACCGTAAGGAGCAATCCCCAGCGCTTCAGAACGGTCAAGCACTTGCTGATGAACAGCAGGATCAACCTTCACACCGTAGTTCATTACCAATTCATTCGCCGCGTCATAATCTCCTTGAGACTTGATGCGCTGCACTTCGCGAAGCAAATCGCCAAACAACACACGTAGTTGCTCATAGTTTTGAATATCGTAGAAGATCTTTCCTTCGCGCTCAACACGCACAATTACGCTATCAGCCTGTCCTTTTTCATAAACCCAGTTTGAAACCCAAGCACGGTTACGCATGTGCGCTTCTTCAATGTCAGCGCCCATTTCCAATCTTCTCAACTGAGCTAACATTCCGTTTCGGATGTAGCTGTCATATTCTGCTTTACCAACTTCAAGACTCTCCATCAATCCGAGGTCAACCATCTTTTGATCTAGCAAGAAATACAACGCAACAAGATCGGCACGTCCTTCTTCCAAGGTAGAAGCGTGTTCTTTAACGGTCTGCTTTGGGGTACCAACGCCCTCTTCCAACTTTCCTGATGCGTGACCAATTACTTCGTGCATGGCTGTGTGCAGTTTCCCTGCCATTTCGCTGTGTGCCTTTGCACGTTCTACTTCTTCCTCATCGTGGGCGAACTCAGACAACATACCAGAACCGCTAGCTTGATCGTAAGCGTTCACAATGTTCCCAAGGCTTACCGACTTAGACCCATGTTGAACACGAATCCAATCAGCATTTGGAAGGTTCACACCAATTGGTGTTGAAGGAGATGCATCTCCAGCCTCACCTGCCACGTTCACTACGTTGTAAGTAATTCCTACAACCGTTTCTTTTTTGTGTTCCGGAAGGAATGGTGAGTTCGTTTCAAACCATTGTGCATTCTCCATCAACGTCTTCATTCTGTCAGAAGCAGCGAAATCTTTGATCTCTACAATGGTTTCATACGAACCCGTGTAGCCTAGTGGATCGTTGTATACTTCAACGAAACCATTGATGTAGTCAATATCACCTTCTGTATCTGCTACCCAGTTGATGTTGTACAAATCCCACTTTCGCAGGTCTCCTGTTTCGTAGAACTTGATCAAGTTTCTCAACGCAGCAGCTTGCTTGTCATTCTCAGCCACTTGTTCTGCTTTTTGGAGCCAGCCCACCACTTCTTGAAGCGCTTCACTGTAACGTCCACCGATGCGGTACACTTCTTCCTCAATTTCTCCATCTGCATTTTTCACCAAGCGTGAATTGATACCGATTGAAACGGGAGCGCGATCTGTAGAGTCTGCTTTTGACTCATAATAAGCCATCGCCTCTTCTGTAGTTACGTCTGGAGCATACATATTAATAGCACTTCCTTCAACCAATCCTTTCTCCTTGTTCTGCTCTACCTTCTTCGCATCGAAATCTGCGTCAAAGATTACTTTCATCAAGTCTTCTGATACCGCCGTGTTCGTAGCACCTGCAATCTCTGTGAAGTACTCCTCTGTGAATTCAGGGGTGAACTTGGCGTTCGAATAGTGGTGGTGAACACCGTTTGAAAACCAGATTCGCTTCAAGTACGTTTCAAAACGCTTCCACCCTTTGGTGTTTTTATCTCCAGCGTAATTGGTGTAAATGTTTTCCAGTGTAGAACGAAGCTCAAGGTTGAAGCGGTAATTCTGATCGTACATCATGTCCCGACCACTCAATCCGGCCTGTGTGAGGTAGTAAACCAATTTCTGCTGACGTGGAGAAAGTTTCTCCCATCCTGGAATTTGGTATCGTACAATTTTAAGGTCGGCAAATTGTTCCGTTTGCCATTTGAATCCTTCATCGTCTGTAACGGTCACCGCCGCTTCCATTTCAGCAGCTTGGTAATCGTCGTTGGTTACTTCTTGGGCAACCTCTTTCACGGTTGATTCACCGCAAGAAGCGAGTAATAATGCGCATCCAAAGATGGCTAATGTAGTTCTCATGTTCCTAGTTGGTTTATTCAGTTTGTGAAAATAGGAATTTAACCCATACTACTGTTGGTAACCCAAGCATTTAAGGCAACAGAGTGCGGCTACATACCGTTATATTTGTCGAAAATTATTTCTATTGAATAAGCTAGCGATACTTCTTATCCGGTCATTTGTTGGACCGTTCGTGGTGACCTTCTTGATAGCACTGTTCATTCTGGACATGCAATTCTTGTGGGTTTACGCAGACGATCTAATGGGCAAAGGGTTGGAAATCAGTGTTATTCTCGAGTTAATGATTTTCGCTTCCGCTCGCCTTGTTAACATGGCCTTGCCGTTGGCGATATTAATGTCTAGCATCATGACCATGGGAGCGTTGGCAGAGCACTATGAGCTGACGGCCATGAAGAGCGCTGGCTTATCGTTGTTCAGACTTCTTCGCCCCTTAATCATTGTGATTATTCTGATTGGTGTTGGTTCATTCTATTTTTCGAACAATGTTTGGCCGGTTGCCAACTTGAAATTCAGAACGTTACTGTATTCCGTGACCAAACAAAAACCAGCGTTAAACCTGGCAGACGGGGTGTTTTACGACGGAATTGATGGGTTCAGTATTCGGGTAACTCGAAAAAACCCAGAGACCAAAGAGCTTGAGGATGTCTTGATTTATGATCACCGTGATGCGTCAGAAGGATCTCGAACAGTAATTCGAGCTGAACGTGGCGACATGAAGCAGACCGAGGACAAGCGCTACTTGATGCTAACGCTGTACAATGGCTACAGCTACGACGAACAAAAGGAAGAAAAAAGAAGAGTAGAGAACAGAACGAATCCGCACGTTGCCAATCAGTTCGAAAAGCAGATCATGCGAATTGACCTTTCTTCGCTTGGTTTTCAAAAGGCCGATGAAGACCTGTTCAAGAATGCGTATGAAATGATGCGCATCGATCAAATTGAAGTTGCCGTTGACTCCATCGATATTCGAATTCAACGTAAGCAAGACGACATCGCACGATACGGTTCACGCATGGTTCGACTTTACCGAGATAGCTTATCTATTTACCCCACAGCCTCAGCGAATGCTGCAGTTCAAACGAATGACAGCACCTTAAAAAGTGTTCGGAAAGGATTTATGAAAGACCTCTCCTATTCTCAACAAAAGAGAGCATTTGAAGTGGCTAGCGAAGTAGTTCGAAACAACAAAAAGAATTTGGAGAATGCGCTTATCGAGTTACGAGGAAAGGAAAAATTAAAGGACAAACACCTCATAGAATGGCACCGAAAATTCTTCCTCGGATTCTCTTGTGTCGTTCTTTTCTTCATTGGCGCTCCGTTGGGGGCAATTATTAGAAAAGGCGGACTAGGTTTGCCAACGGTCATAGCCATTCTCTTGTTCTTGGTGTACTATATCACCACCATCTTCGGAGAACGAATGGTGAAAGCGGGAACCTTAGAGCCCATTATTGGTATGTGGGTTTCAAGTGTTATTCTATTTCCCATGAGTGTATTCTTAACTTACAAGGCAGCAACAGATTCATCCATCATGAACGTTGATGCCTACAAGGCTTGGTTCAGAAAACTATTTAAACGAAAAAATGCGGATTCTACAGCTGTGCAATAAACCCCCTTTCCCTCCCAAAGACGGCGGTTGCATTGCCATGAACAATGTAACTCAAGGACTCTTAGCCGCTGGTCATGAGGTAAAACTTTTAACTGCTTACACGCATAAGCACGATTTAGAACTGCACAATCTCAGTGAAGAGTACATTGGTTCTACTGATATTGAAGGAGTCTTCATCGATACGCAAATCAACTTGATTGATGCTTTTTCGAGCTTAATCACACAAGATTCTTACAACGTCAGTCGGTTCTTTTCACCGGATCTAGACATTCGATTGGCCGACATTCTGAAGCGACAAAATTTTGATGTCGTCCATCTTGAAAGCCTGTTCATGGCACCATATATTGGCACAATCAGGCGTTTCTCGAAGGCGAAGATTGTGCTCCGGTCTCATAATTTGGAGTACCTCATTTGGGAGCGAATTGCCGCAGGAACGAAAAACCGTGCGAAGAAAGCGTACTTGAAATACTTGTCGAAAAAGCTGAAAGATTACGAATTGTCAGTCATTAATCAGGTTGACGGGGTCGCTTCCATCTCTCAACAAGACATGGAAAAGTACCAAGCATTGGGATGCGACAAACCAATGGTAAACATTCCGTTTGGCGTAAGCATTAAGAATTACCCCGTGGCTGTGTACGATGTCCCAAAGCCAACGCTGTTTCATATTGGAGCCATGGATTGGCTGCCAAACCTAGAAGGTATTCTTTGGTTTCTAGAAGATGTATGGCCAATTCTTTCCAAGAAACATCAAGACATAGAACTGCACTTGGCGGGAAGAGGGTTGCACGAAGACATGCTTCCTGAAAACCAGTCGAACGTTATTGTGCATGGAGAAGTAGAAAGCGCTACCGAATTTATGTCGAGCCATAGTTTGATGATCGTACCTTTATTAAGTGCGGGTGGAATTCGGGTGAAAATCATAGAAGGAATGGCGGCAGGAAAAGCAGTTGTTTCAACGGCAGTTGGCGCTGAAGGGATTGATTACACCAAGGATCAAGACATCGTGATCGCAGATACTGCCAACGAGATGATCAAGGAACTATCTAAGTTAATTGAACAACCACATTTGATCAAAGCAATTGGTGAAGCAGCGCGTATAAAAGCTTCAAGTGATTTCGATAACGACAATATTGTGAGCAACTTAGTTGAATTCTACCAAAAGCTTGTTGAAGTTAAATGAAGCTATTTGTTCTCGTCAGTCGTATTCCATATCCGTTGGAAAAAGGTGACAAGCTACGGGCTTATCATCAAATGAAAGACCTGGCGAAACGTCATGAGATTGTGCTTTGTTGCTTAACGGATAAAAAGGCTGATCCAGCTGCCATTGCCCACCTTGAAACATTTTGCGAAGAGGTGATTGTGGTGAAATTGAACAAAGCACTGCAGCTTGCACGATTGGGAGCAGCATTGATCTCTTCTCGCCCATTTCAAGTACACTATTTCTTTCAGCGTAAGGCGTTGCGATTGATCAAGAAGACCATTGACCGCACCAATCCAGACCATATCTACTGCCAGCTTATCAGGTGCTCAGAATACTTAAAAGACATCTACCATATTCCAAAGACCTTGGATTACATGGATGCGCTGAGCAAGGGAATGGAACGCTTTTCGCACACGGCACCTTGGTACTTAAAACGTTTCGCGAAGCTAGAAGCAAAACGGTTGACGCAATACGAACACCTGATATTCGAATACTTCGACCACCACTCCATTATCTCTCAGCAAGATAAAGACTTGATTGTCAATCCAAATAGGTCGAAAATCAAGGTCATCCCGAACGGTGTTGACTTGGATTTCTTCAGCCCAAGAATTTCTGAGAACACTTACAGTGTGGTGTTTACGGGGAACATGAGTTATGCACCCAATGTAGATGGCGCCCTATTTCTAGCAAATGATATCATGCCACTTGTTCGGAAGAAGCTGCCCACCGCAACATTAATGCTAGCAGGTGCAAACCCGAGTGGAAAAGTCAAAGCGTTGGCCTCTGAGTACACGACGGTTTCTGGATGGATGGATGATATCCGGGATGCGTACGCGCAAGCCACCGTCTTTGTAGCCCCTATGCGCATTGGTACTGGCTTGCAGAATAAGCTGTTGGAATCCATGAGCATGGGCATTCCTTCCATCACAAGTCCACTTGCGAACAACGCGCTCAATGCAGCGCCCAATGAGGAAGTATTGTTGGGTGAAACCGCCCAAGAATTTGCTGATCACATCGTTCGCTTGATTGAAAACGAAGAACTTCGTGAAAGCATGTCTGAAAAAGGAAGGGCTTTCGTTCAGGAAAACTACTCGTGGGAGGCAGCGGGTGGCTTGTTAGAAAGATTGCTAAACCACTAGAAAAAGGTTTTCTTCTGCGTCAATCCTTTTGTACATTCGTACTACTCTAAATTTAGTATAATGAACGATTCAGTAATGGGAATCCCCAGTGTTGATTTAGCTGACTACCTCAGTAATGACGCACAACGAAAAGAAAATTTTGTCAACGCTCTAGGCGCTGCATACGAGAACATTGGATTTGTTGCCGTAAAAAACCACATGGTAAGTGACCAAACGGTTGAGCAATTGTATGCCAAAGTTCAATCCTTTTTCACCCTACCTGAAGACACCAAGCTCAAATACGAAATTGAAGGATTAGCAGGCCAACGCGGTTATACCTCATTTGGTAAAGAACACGCAAAAGATAGCAATGCTGGAGACCTGAAGGAATTCTGGCACTTCGGACAAGAAGTAACAGATGGAGACCCGATTAAGTCTCAGTATCCAGACAATGTTGATGTTCCAGAAGTGGAAGGGTTTTTCGGTGTTGGAATCAAAGCATACCAAGAGTTAGAAGACACAGGAAGGCACATGTTACGTGCAATTGCCACATTTCTTGGGTTGGACGTCAATTACTTTGACGATAAGATCAACAATGGAAACAGCATCCTTCGCCCAATCCACTACCCCCCTATTACCAATGAGCCAAAATCAGCGGTTCGTGCAGGGCAGCATGAAGACATTAACTTGATCACCCTCTTGATTGGGGCTTCGGCTGAAGGGTTGCAAGTGTTGAACAAGCAAAACGAGTGGGTTGCTGTAACGGCTTTGCCAGATCATATTATTGTGAATGTTGGCGACATGCTGCAACGTTTGACAAACAACAGATTGAAGTCTACGACCCACAGAGTGGTGAACCCACCTCGTGAAAAGTGGGGGCAATCTCGTTTTTCAATCCCTTTCTTTTTGCACCCACGTTCAGAAATGAGATTGGATTGCCTTGCATCGTGCATTGAAGAAGGAAAAACGGCCGACTTCGAACCTATTTCTGCCGGAGAGTATTTAGATCAACGCTTAGCTGAGATTGGTCTGAAAAAATGAAAATCCGAATCAAGGGAAATTCCATTCGCTTCCGTTTAACAAAAACAGAGGTGCAACTCCTAGCAGAAACTGGCGTGGTTGAAGAAATGACGGCTTTCCCGAATGGGGATGGTTTTCGTTATGCGTTAACCACCTCTTCTACGACGGCAAATGATGCATCGTTTTCTGAGGGGAAAATCGCAATCACACTTTCAAAATCATGGGCCGAAGAATGGTCTAACAACGAAGAAGTGGGCACCACATTCGAACTGGAAACACCTTCAGGAGCACTAGCCGTGTTGGTGGAGAAAGATTTCAATTGTCTTGTTGTTCGGGAGAACGAAGACGAATCAGATCACTTTAAGAATCCCTTAAGCGAGCATCCAGCATGTTAGTTGATCGCCATGGAAGACAAATCAATTACGTGCGTTTGTCCATGACAGATCGATGCAATTTGCGTTGCAATTATTGCCTGCCAGAAGGGTTCACTGATTTCTTGCCGAAAACAGCATTGCTTAGCTACGAAGAACACCTCGTGCATTTGAGAGTACTCAGTGATTTGGGCGTAACTAAACTACGTCTCACAGGGGGCGAACCCTTCGTGCGCAGGGACCTCATGTCATTCATAAAAGCCATCTCCTCTGAAAAGCTTTTTCAAGAAATACACATCACCACCAACGGTACCTTGATCAATGATTACATCGCTGACTTAGAACAACTTGGAGTTAACGGGGTGAACTTAAGTTTAGACACGTTTAACCGGGAGAACTTCCATAGAATAACCGGCCGCGATGAGTTCGAAAAGGTGCTAAACATATTTCATCGGTTGGCGGAAAGCAAGATTAGCTTGAAAGTAAATGCGGTCGTATTACCCGGACAAAACATTCCCGATTTACTGGAGTTGGTTCACTTGACCAAGGACATTGACTTCACCATGCGTTTTATCGAAGAAATGCCTTTTAACGGCCTCAACGAAACACAGCGAGAATGGTGGAACTACGAGAAGTTGCTTCATTACTTCAGCGAACATGTGGCATTGTCCCCCATCCCGACGGCACATTCTAGCACATCCATGATGTATCAGGTTCCTGGTTACAAAGGAAAAATTGGGATTATTGCCGCTCAAAGCAGGTCATTCTGTGGAACATGCAATCGCTTACGCATTGGACCAAAAGGCGATATTCGATCTTGTTTGTACGGAACTTCTACCAATGGATTGAAAGAGTTGATTCGTTCCGAAGCTTCTCAAAGCGAACTCATCAAATTCTTTGAAGAGGTGGTGTCTGCTAAACCAAAGGACGGTTTCATTGCCGAAAAATCGATGTTGCAAGCGAATACGAATCACGCTACCATGGCGGCAATTGGAGGATAATATGATCTCAGTTCAAGAAGCAGAGAAAATTATTTTAGCACGCTCTTTTCGCCCTGAAAAAGAGCAGATTGACAGTCACCAAGCGTTAGGTAGCGTACTTGGCTCTCCCATTTCTACTGATCGCCCCTTCCCTCCTTACAACCGGGTAACGATGGATGGGATTGCTATTGCCACATCCGCATTTGAGAACGGACAACGTTCTTTTCAAAAACAAACAAGTCAGTTTGCAGGGGAACCTCAAGCAACACTCATCAATTCGGTTGATTGCATAGAGACGGCGACCGGGGCTATTTTACCACAAGGATGCGATGCCATCATTCCTTATGAACACCTGAATGAAGAGCACGGGACCTTCAATTTCAAGGATGATTGTCGGTTCAAACCACAACAAAACGTACATCGCAAAGGGTCTGATTTTGATGTGAATACGGTTGTCGTTAATGAAGGAACACTTCTTGAACCTACACACCTCGTTATTGCAGCTAGTATTGGCGCTACTGACTTGACCGTTTACAAGAAGTTAACTGTAGCCGTAGTAAGCACAGGCGACGAGTTGGTTGACGTTGCTTCTACTCCGAAAGACCACCAAGTGCGCAGGTCGAATAACGTTGCCATTGAAGCCAGTCTGCCTGCTTCCTTGTGCACTGTTTCAAGTTTTCATTTAGATGACGACGAAGCTGAAATGAAGGAATGGCTAGCAGTTACAGCTCCTCAATTTGACATACTCATTTTCTCTGGAGGGGTTTCGATGGGTAAAAAAGATTACCTGCCACGTTGTTTGAAAGCACATGGCGTAGAAGAAT
>JAQWQB010000094.1 GCA_029245065.1 Flavobacteriales bacterium
ATGAATTTGGATGGATGCTTGACCTCGTCATTTAAAGTTCTTTCGTTGTAATCTGAAACAGCAAAACGGCCTCCTAGTGAGGCCGTTTTTCATTCCGCTAAATAACGGTAATGACCAATTTGCTCAAAGGCGAACAGCACGTCTTCGTACACCTGCCCACTTCCGATGTTGTGTACCACCAAGTAATTTCCCGATGTTCCCTTTCTAGAGGAGACCACGCCGATATGTAAAATCCCCTTTCCCAAATCCCAACAAACAACGTCACCTGGCTGAAAATCTTTCAATGGCAATGAAGCTCCTTGGCGTTCGAAATAAGTCATGAGATTAGGCACTCTGCGATGATCAATATTGGAATCAGGCTTCGACAGCCCCCACCTCTTTGGGTAGGCACCAAAAGACTGCTTCATGTCTTCGTGCACGTTTAGTTGTAAATCAACCCCAAGAATTCGATAGGTTCGAATGACGACATCTGTACATACTCCTCGGTCTTCCGGAACATCACCGTTTGGGTAAGCAATGGAAAAGTAACTAGGGTCGTACAAAATGTCTTCGTTGACTATGCTTTCAGCAGCATTGGCCACGTCAGCAAGTTGAAGCTGACCTTCAACCCGTGTAAAACCCAATAGAAGGGTTAAAAATAGCAGCGTACGTTTCATGTTCTTCAAACGAAATTATGGCTGATTTATTGCTGCCGAAGTCAAACGTCATGTTAACGTGATAACTAATCGTGAATACCTACCGACCTTGTGGATTCATTTACAACGTCATGGATCTTTACAATCAAGCCGACCAACATTTTCATTTATTGACGCAGTTGCTTGCGCGTACGAACAAGGCATTTCAGCGTGAAAGAAAAGATGACAGTCACACCAACATACATTTTGACTCAGCGGCAAGGCAGTTGGTTGGTAGACGAATGATGATCCCAGATAGCGGTTTGCAGTTTTATCCCGCAATTGACATCGACACCACAGAATTCATCACCATTAGGTTGACAGGAGAGAAAGAAGTGGCTTTCAAAATTGCTGGCCTGACAATGGCCGAGGCCAAGATCAAATTGGCTGATTTCTGGAGAAAGAACGGACTGGATACGCTTTCGTTCGAGCAAACCATGCACTATGAAATTCCAACTTACGACTTTGCGTCTAAGAAGATTGGCAGCATATCTAAAGCCGCGAGAGATGAATGGACTTCCGTTCGTTCACAAGTGAATACCATCTTATCAGAGAAGAGTGGAGAAAACACACTTCATTCGCTGGTTCGCATTTGGCCACATCATTTTGACACTGGTTTCTACCACGAATGCGAAGATAGCAAAGGCATAGGTGTTGGTTTCGCCATGAAAGACAGCATTTCCGATCAGCCCTATTTTTATGTTGCCGCGTTTGAGAAGAACAAATTCGTCGCTATTGAATGTCCACCAAATGCCGGAAATGGGCAATGGATGACCGAAGGAGACTGGAAAGGAGCTTTTTATCCTGTTGATAACTCACGCTTAGATCAAAAAAAAATCAACTTGTGGCTCAACAAAACCTACACGTATTTTTTGGAGACGTTGGGGCTTGAAATCCTTGAGAAATACCCAAAACAGTAGATAGTTCAATTCTTCAAAAGATTTGTCCCTCATACCATGATAAGGGTATTTTAGGTCCTCAACACACCGATTGTTCAAGGTTTTTATCAATTTATATTGGTTCTAGCCTCATTGGGCTTAAATTTGTCGGTAATGACAAACCACGGACTTCCAACGCATGACACGCTTGTGCGCTTTAGCAATAGAGAGCAAGCAGCATTTTTTTCTACTCTACGAAAGAGAGTAGACGGTTATTTCAAGGAAAATAACATCTCACGACATGCAGACGCCAGAATGGTCACTAAAACAGTAGTGATGGTTCTTGCACACATTGTTCCTTTTATCGCTTTGATTGTTTTTGACATTCCTTTTTGGGGTCAAATGGGCATTTGGGCACTCATGGGGTTCTCGCTTGCGGGAAATGGCATGAGCGTGATGCACGATGCGAACCACGGCGCCTACTCTGCGAACCCGAAATGGAATAAATGGATTGGATGGAATGTAAATATGTTAGGAGGTACAGTCCACAACTGGAATTTGCAACACAACATTCTTCACCATACCTACACCAACATTGCAGGTAAAGACAATGACATCGATGGGGCATTCTCCATGCGTTTCGATCCGCACCAGGAATACCACAAGTTCCATAAACACCAGTGGTACTATGCCTTTTTATTCTATTCTATCCTAACATTGTACTGGGGACTAGCCAAAGATTTTGTGCAGTTTAACAAGTACAACAAAGAAGGATTGAACAGACAAACACCTCAGCAAAAAAGAGTGACGTTGATGAAGATCATCGGCATCAAGGTTGTTTACTTCTCGTTGCTTTTCGGCTTACCAATTATTGTGGGTGGAATTCCTGCGAGCTGGGTTATCGGTGGTTTCCTTGTGATGCACTTCTTTGGAGGATTGATTCTTTCATTGGTTTTTCAATTAGCACACGTTGTTGAAGGTCCTGAATTCCCATTGCCGAAAGCAAACGGAGAAATGGAAAACTCATGGGCAGTTCACCAGCTTCAAACTACGGCTAACTTCTCTTATGGAAGTAAGTTCATCAATTGGTACGTAGGAGGCTTGAATCACCAAATTGAGCACCACCTTTTCCCGGGCATTTGCCACGTTCACTACAACGCAATTGCCCCAATTGTGAAAGAAACAGCGAGAGAGTTCGGTCATCCGTACTACGAGCACAAAACGTTCAGAGAAGCAGTTGTTTCCCACGTGAAGATGCTCAAGAAATTCGGAACGCCTCCGTTGGACGAAATTATGGGCTAAGCCCCGCACAATCCGAGGACTCTTTACCATTTTAATTGAATTTTTCCGTAAATTGAGTTGACTTAAACAATCACCTTAATTTTAGCTCTTCCCTTACGGGAGGTGCTTTTTAACCTTTGGAATTCAACTAAATCATGAAGCATTGTACTCGCTTTATTAAAAACCATTTACTTGGTTTTTTTGTCCTGTTGGGCCTTTTTCTCTCCCTTCCAAGCCAATCAATCGCGCAATCCGTTGCACGAGAATGGAATGACGTTATTCTTGAAGGAATACGAAACGACTTCGCCAGACCTACGGTCCACGCAAGAAACTTGTGGCATTCGTCTATCATCATGTATGATGCTTGGGCAGCCTATGACCAATCAGCCGACACCTACTTACTAGGAAAAACGGTTGGGTCTTTCAATTGTCCTTTTGATGGCGTGGCCATTCCAGAAGATGTACAAGCCGCTCAAGAAGAAGCAATGAGTTATGCCGTTTACAGGCTTATTCTCTTTCGTTTTCAAAACTCACCACTCGCAGGTGAAACGTTCTTCTACGCGAATGAGCTTATGGGTGACCTTGGTTACGACCCATCCATTACTTCTACTGATTACTTAGATGGAACACCAGCTCACCTCGGCAACTACCTTGCAGAGCAGATACTAGCATTTGGAGCGCAAGATGGATCAAACGAGCAACAAGACTTTGGCAACTTGGTTTACGAACCAGTGAATGAGCCATTGGACATGGGTGAAACTGGCAATCCATTAATGACAGACCCAAATCGTTGGCAGCAGTTAACTGTTGCAGGTGCCATTGATCAGAGTGGAAATGAAGTACCGTCAACACTTGATTTCTTAAGCCCTGAATGGGGGAACGTTGTTCCTTTCGCCATGGACGAAGAAGACCAAACGATTCTGCAACGCGATGGAATTAACTGGCGCGTGTACCACGACCCAGGAACCCCTCCGCTATTGGAAGAAGGACTTGGTGAAGGACTTGAATCTCAGTGGAAATGGGGACACATCCTGGTATCTATATGGCAATCTCACCACGACATTAATGATGGAGTGATGATTGACATTTCGCCAGCCTCGCTAGGTAACAACCCTGCTCTACCAGAAGATTTCGAAGATTTCGATCAATTTTACAACTTCTATGAAGGAGGAGACCAAAGTCAAGGGTATGATGTAAATCCTTCCACAGGAGAAGCATACGAGCCTCAGCTGGTGAACAGAGCAGATTATGCAAGAGTGCTTGCTGAATTTTGGGCTGATGGTCCTGATTCTGAAACACCTCCCGGACACTGGTTCACGATCTTAAATGAAGTCAGCGATAACCCCTTATTAGAAAAGAGATGGAACGGTCAAGGGCCAATATTGGATGACCTCCAGTGGGATGTAAAAACGTACCTAACCCTTGGTGGTGGAATGCACGACTGCGCAATCAGCGCCTGGGGAATCAAAGGGTACTACGATTACTCTCGTCCTGTTTCTGCCATTCGATTCATGGCTGAAAAAGGACAATGTTCTGACGAAGGTTTACCAAACTACCATCCAGATGGATTTCCTCTTATTCCTGGCTACGTTGAGCTAGTGGAAGAAGGAGATCCGCTAGCAGGTGATGCAAATGAATTCGTTGGTGAAGTAAAACTATTTACATGGAGAGGTCCTGATTACATTACGAACGAACTCTTCGATCAAGCTGGTGTTGGCTGGATTCTAGCCAAAAACTGGTACCCTTACCAACGACCAACTTTCGTAACACCGCCGTTTGCAGGATATGTATCTGGACACTCTGTTTACTCGAGATGTGCTGCAGAACTTATGACCCTCATGACGGGTGACGAATACTTCCCGGGTGGAATGAGCAACTTTGTAGCTGAACAGAATGAATTCCTCGTTTTTGAAGAAGGACCTAGTACTGACATCATTCTTCAATGGGCTACCTACAGAGATGCGTCTGATCAAACAAGTTTAAGTAGAATTTGGGGTGGAATTCACCCTCCGGCAGATGATGTACCAGGAAGAAAAATTGGACTTCAAATTGCTCCTGAGGTATTCACCCTTGCCGAAAGTTACTTCGTGGTAGATGGCCCAAGAGTAGACGCTGTTGCCAGCAGTATGGACATCGTAACAGATGAAGACGCAGGTTCAACACTCATTGTGACCATTACGTATGATCAGGAAATGAATACGAGTATTGCGCCATCTCTTAATTACATCTTCGATGACCCAACGGCTAATTCATTGACGGTAATCAATGAAGAATGGATTTCAGGAACGACGTATGAAATGACCTACGGTATTTTAGATATGAACGAAATGTTCTTCCAAGTCTATCTTCAAGTGACAGGCGCCGAAGACCTCGAAGGCACACTGCAAACTAGTTACATTGAAGACTTCGTGTTCGCCTTGGACACACAAAATCCAACATCGTCGCCAGCAGTTGACGCTATGCTTATCAATGACGCAATGGCTGAAACAGGAACGTACAGTGTAACAATCACGTTCACTGAAACCATGCTCCAGACTGAAACACCTACAGTAACACTTGGTGGAACTGATATCGAGAACAGCTTGACCTTCAATGCTGGAATGAGCCAATGGCTTAACGGTGAAATGTATGAAGCAGTGTTCGATCTAGTAGACGCAAACGCAACCATTAATGATGTGTCTGTTACAGTTGAGGGCGCACAAGATCAAGCTGGTAACACGCAGGTATCCTCAACGAGTGATGAACTATTCATGATTGACACGGAAAACCCAGCCACTGTAATTGCGGTATCTGCAAACCTCGTTGATGCAACGGCCAACGACGTTCTTGAGATCTCGTTGGAGTTTTCAGAAGACATGGACCAACTATCCATGCCGATGCTTTCGTTCTCAGGAGATGATCCGTTGGCGAATTCGTTGACACCAATTGAAGGGATGGGTGAATGGACAAGTCCAACCACGTTTGTTGCAGGATTCAATGCAGTAGACGCCAATGAAACCCTTTTGAATATCGCTACCGATGTAACAGGCGCTGCAGACATGAATGGAAACGCCATGGTTGATTCTTCAACTCCTGCCGCTTTCATCATTGATACTGAAAACCCTATGGTTTCAACCTTAGAAGTAGAGTCCAACTTGATCTCAGATATCGACGCAGGCGCATACGCTATTGAAGTGACCTTTTCCGAAGCAATGGACACCTCTACAGATATCACACTTGATTTCACGGGTGAAGATGTGAGTGGAACACTTCAACCCGAAACCTCTAGTGCTTGGATTGATGATTTTACGTACCAAGCAGACTTTACCGTACTTGATGAGAACATTGAACTCGGCGGTATCAACATCGTTGTTTCGGGTGCGAACGATGCCAATGGCAATGCTCAATTGGAATTCGAAGTGATTGATGAACTAGACATTGATACGAAGAACCCTGCAGCTATTGTCATTAACGCCAATGACTATGAACTGACTTTTGGTGACGCTGGTGATGAGAACTTCTCTGTGCTGGTTATCTACGATGAAGACATGAATACTGGACAGGAACCATTCGTTCTCTTTCCAGATGAAAACCCACTTTCATCAATCTCTGAGAACGCTGGAGCCTCTGGATGGATCAATAACTCAACGTACCAGAAGGTTTACGATGTTTCGGATGACACCAACCTGCTCCTAGATGTAGATGTTGTAGTGACAGGAGGAATTGATGAAGCTGGAAACCTTCAAGAACAAATAGAATTGGTTGACTACTTCGATATTGACATCAATCCAGTAGGCGTTGAAGAACTTGAATCGGTTCTTGGAAATGTTTATCCGAACCCTGTTCAATCAGGTGATCCAATTAATTTAGTGATGAACGGACAACTTTCTGGAATTCAAGTGGACGTTATCGGAAACAATGGTCAGCTCGTAGAACAACTTCAAATCCCAAATAACACGACTCAATTTAGCATTGACACGAGTGAATTGGCTGGAGGTATCTACTTGATCAACGTGAGTACAGACCAAGGAAATCAAACTGTGAGAGTGCAAGTATTGCGCTAAACTCACCAACTTCTTAGATAGGGTTTCTCTTTTCGAAATGGTATTCCATAAGAGAGAAACCCTATCTTTTTGTTCTGATTTTAACCTGGAATATGAAATCAATAGTAACGCTGCTCATTTGCTTATTCACACTAGGCGGAAGCCTTTCTTCTTTTAGCCAAGAATCAGTTGCTAGGCAATGGAATGAAGTGCTCTTAGAAGCCATTCGTAACGATTTTGCTCGACCTACGGTTCATGCTCGAAATCTCTGGCACACCTCCATTGGGATGTACGATGCTTGGGCGGCGTATGACGAAATTTCAAGCCCTTACTTTCTTGGAAATACACTAGGCAACTACTCCGTTCCTTTTGTAGGAGTTCAAGCACCAGATGATATTCAGGCCGCACAAGAAGAAGCAATGAGCTACGCGGCTTATCGGCTATTACGCCACCGGTTCCAGTTTTCTCCTGGGGGCGAAGAATCATTGGCTCTTTTTGATGAACTGATGCTAGAACTTGGCTACGATATCGTTTATGCCAATACCGATTATGAAAATGAACCACCTGCAGCGCTAGGGAATTACATCGCAGATAACCTAATTCAATACGGCTTGGGAGACGGCGCAAACGAACAAGCCGATTACGCCAATCAATATTACATTCCAATAAACGACCCGTTGGATATGTCAATACCGGGAAACCTCACCATAGATGATCCCAATCGATGGCAACCGCTTGAACTTCCAGAATTCATTGATCAAGGTGGAAATCCATTTACAGTTACACCTCCATTCCTGAGTCCGGAATGGGGAAATGTAGTTCCCTTCGCTTTAGCTGATTCTGTGAAAGCGGAATACCAACGAGATGGAAACCCATACATCGTGTACCACGACCCGAGTGCCCCACCTCAAATAGATACCCTTCAAGAAGCCCGAGAATATGACGAAGCATACCGATGGGGTTTTGAAATGGTAACAGTTTGGAGTTCCCACTTAACACCAGATGATGGCGTTATTTGGGACATTTCGCCCGCTAGCATAGGAAACATCTCATGGTACCCTGAAAACTACGATGAGTACGATCAGTTTTACAATTTTGAAGACGGAGGTGACAGCGGTGAAGGACATGCCATCAACCCCGCAACTGGCGAACCTTATGCACCTCAGTACGTTCCCCGGGGAGATTACGCACGTATACTGGCCGAATTTTGGGCCGATGGACCTGATTCTGAAACACCACCCGGACATTGGTTCACCATATTGAATTACGTAAACGACAACCCGCTTTTGGAAAAGAGATGGCGGGGCGAAGGACCCGAATTGGACGGCTTAGAGTGGGATGTTAAATCCTACTTCACACTCAGCGGTGCTATGCATGACGCAGCAGTTAGCGCATGGGGAGTCAAAGGCTACTATGACTACATCAGGCCCGTGAGTGCATTGCGATTCATGGCTGAAAAAGGACAAAGCACTGATGAAGAGCTTCCCTCCTTTCACCTCGGTGGAATTCAGCTTAAAGACGGCTTAATTGAACTTGTTTACGAAGGGGATGAACTTGCCGGAGACGAAAACGAACACGTTGGGAAAATCAAACTATTCGCTTGGAAAGGACCAGACTACATTGAAGACGAAGAAATTGACCAAGCCGGAGTTGATTGGATTTTAGCTGAGAACTGGTGGCCCTATCAGCGTCCAACGTTCGTAACTCCCCCATTTGCAGGTTATGTCTCTGGACACAGCACGTACTCTCGAGCGGCAGCTGAAGTAATGACACTTATGACCGGCGACCCCTATTTTCCCGGTGGGATGGGCGAATTCGATGCGCCAGCGAATGAATTTCTTGTTTTCGAAGAAGGACCTTCAACCGACATCACCCTTCAGTGGGCCACTTACCGCGATGCCAGTGATCAGTGCTCTTTGAGCAGAATATGGGGTGGAATTCATCCACCAGCGGACGACATTCCAGGAAGAGAAATTGGAGCAAAAGTGGGCGTCCATGCTTTCATTCACGCGCAAGAATTTATTGAAGCCGGGCTACCTCGCATTACTGAATTGATGGTTTCTGACGACCGCATTGGCTTGGCTGATGTAGGCCAAACGCTTGCTCTTGGGGCGAAGTTCGACAGAGAAATGGACCTGGAATTCGTACCGGAAATCGCATTCACGGCTACCAACCCAGTTGAAGCGTTAACCAATTTCAACTTTGAATGGAACAGCGCCGATTCTTGCACTTTCACGTGGGAGGTTCAAGAAGCTCTTTTAGAACTCAACAATATCGACATCCAAATCACGAACGCAAGTGATCTAGATGGACTGCAAATGCCGCCTTTCGAAACCGACAATGTTTTTCAGATTGACATGGTGGTTCCTGTAGTGGTAGATGATGTGACCAATGAGTCACTCATCACGGAAGCTTTGGTGAACGAAGAGTATCATTTCACCATCGAGTTTGACGAAGAAATGGATCAATCTTCGCAACTCGCTGTAACATTAGCGCCAGAAATTGAGGATTCATTCACCCCCTTGATAGAAGACAGTGAATGGATTACTTCGAAAAAATGGCGAGCGTATTACGCAATCCAAGATGACAACTACGAAGGCAATGGTGTGGCTATTTCGCTGAGTGGCGCGACCGATCTTTTCGGAAACCCAGTGAACGACACTGATTGGTCAATAGCTACACAACTAGACACCAAGGCGCCCACTGTTCAATTTGTTCTAGCTACTCAAAACAGCTATGAATGGGAGTCTGAAACCTATACAGATGAAGTGATTGAAATCGTTCTGATTTTTGACGAAGAGATGAACACCGAAATAATTCCAACTGTTTCATTTGCAAACGAAGACCCTTCGGCCCTCATTGAGCTTCAAAACGATCTATCTGGATGGATTAATGCTACAAATTACTTGTTGACCTTCGCCCCGCTTGCGATAGACGGCTCAGCTACAGATGTTGATATCATCATCACAGATGGGTTAGATGCCAACGGGAACGAGATGGAAGAGGAAACCTACTTTGATGTGTTTTCACTTGACTTATTGCTCACTATTGAAGAAGAAGGGGAACAGCCATTGTCGGTCTACCCAAATCCGGTTAGTCAAGGCAGAAACTTGACCATTCAATTCAATGGCTCCGATGGAGGCGATCGCTCCATGTTAATTCATAATGAGCAGGGACAACTTGTCTTTGAATCAAATGTACCTTCTGGCGCACAACGCATATCCGTACCAATGAACATTGCCGTTGGAATGTACTGGCTCTCAGTTGGAAATAACGTGAATGAACGAGCTATCCCATTCATTGTGCGTTGATTTCGGAGCAACCTTAAACAGTGTTAAGTAACTGTAAAACACACTCATAACGAGGCCTTTAATTTCAGGTCAAGGCATCTATTAAATAAAAAGACGTATCTTTGCATCGCTTTAGGGGAAAATGGAACGTCATTCGCAGCCCGGATGAATCATTACTGTTGTATTTTTTCCAATAACGTAATTAGACACCATTAGAAACCCGCATGTTCATTGTATGAGCAGCTTCCTCTTGAAGAATCAGTGGATTCCAACGAAGCAAAGCCAAAACATGCCGAACAATAATTTATGGCATTTCGCAGATATCGATTTTCGACTCGTTCTGACGCAGAATTCACAAAAACTTTACGAAAAAGAGTAGATGCTTACTTCAAAGAGCATGGGATGAGCCGTCACGCCAACGCCGTGATGATCCTTAAAACCATTTTCGTTTTTACACTTGCTTTTGGCCCTCTTGTGGTCATGCTAACAGGTGTAGTAGAAAACATGTGGGCTCTTTTTGGAATGTGGGCAGCAATGGCCATTGGCATGGCAGCTATTGGCACCAGTGTGATGCATGACGCGTTGCACGGCTCGTATTCGAAGAACCCGGTAATCAATAAAATTTTAGGTGGTAGCATCAACTTATTAGGTGCTAGTGGCAAGATGTGGCACATTCAACACAACGTGTTACACCACTCTTTCACCAACATGCACGATTCGGACGAAGACATCAATGGCCCTGCTATTCTTAGGTTCCATCCGCATCAAGAGCGCATGAAAATTCACAAATACCAGCATTTGTATGCATGGTTCCTTTATGGATTGAGCACACTCATGTGGATTACGACAAAGGACTTTACAGCTCTTTTTCGCTACAAGAACCTTGGTCTATTGAAGAATGGAAAAGATTTTAAGAACGCACTTACCGAAGTAGTTATCTGGAAATTTGTGTACTACGGGTATATCCTCGTATTGCCATTGATTTTCATTCCAGCACCTTGGTGGGCAATTCTATTGATGTTTGTTACGATGCACTTCATCATGGGCTTTGCACTAAGTGTAGTCTTTCAAACAGCACACGTTATTCCTACCACTGAAATGCCGGAAGGCAACCAGGAAGGAAAGATGGAAAGAAACTGGCATGTGCACCAGCTTTTAACAACAGCAAACTTTTCACAAACAAGAAAATTCGGAGGGAAATTGGTAACATGGTTTACTGGTGGGTTAAACTACCAAGTGGAACACCACCTATTCCCTAATATCTGTCATATACATTATCCTAAGATCGCACCAATTGTCAAGGCGACTGCAGAAGAATTCAAAATCCCATACTATGATAGTGGGTCTTTGATGGATGCAGTGCGTTGCCATGCTTCTATGTTGCGACGTTTAGGAAGAGTAGATCAACCAGCGGTTTAAAAGGCTGGCACTACGCACGTTCAACAAGTATAGAAGACTCGAGGATCTCGAGCGCAACACAACAAGTGATGATAAATTCAAAAAAGACCAGTGGTGGTCGCGAGAAGAAGGGGAACAAACCGGGAGCTGGCAATTGGAAGGGGGAAAAATCTTCGCCTTCAAACATTAAGAGTAGGGCTAAGCGAAAAAGCTTAATCCCTGAGGGACAGGAAATCTGGAACCCTGCAACGAAGTCTTGGGAAATCGAAAAGCCGGTAAATACGAAGCCGGAAAAAGATCGCAGACCAGGATCACAAAGAAATACAGACAACTACGGACGAGGCAATCGTGAAGAGCGCAGCGAACGTCGTCCTTACGGTGAAAGATCCGATAATGGACGTCGTGAAAACCGTGATGGATTCTACGGAAAACAACGTGATGATCGCAATGATCGTGGTGGGTACGGACGTGAACGTAGAGATAACGACCGCGACAACCGCAGAAGCTTCTCAAACGATCGCAATGATCGCAGAGATGACAGAGGTGGTTTCAGAAACGACCGTAGAGATGATGACAGAGGAAACCGTGGTGGATTCTCTAACGACAGACGCAATGATCGCAGAGACGATCGTCGTGATGACCGAAGAGATGATCGTAGAAACGACCGAGGTGGATTCAGAAATGATCGTAGAGATGATCGTGGCGGATTCAGAAATGACCGCAGGGATGATGACAGAGGAAACCGTGGAGGCTACTCTAGAGATAACAGAGATCGTAGAAATGACGACCGTCCTTCTGACAAATTCGGAAACAACGGAGAATATACTTCTAAACGCAGAGACGACGATTCTTTCAAATCAAAGAACCCAAAAGGTGAAGCAACACATGGTTGGAGATCTAAATGGGAAGAATTTGAATTGAAAGACACCGAAGTTTCAAGATCAAGAAGACAGGACGATGACCGTCCGCAGTCTAGAAACCGTGGTTTCAATCAAGACAGAGGAGATTCTCGTTCTGGAAGACCAGAAAGTAGAAGAAACGATCGTGGCCGTTCAAACAACGGGAACAATGATCATAGAAAGAAAGGTGGAAACAAGAAGTACGGTGGAACTGACATCAACCCAAGTCAGTTGGTGAAGAAAGCTACTCCGGTAGAAGAAAAGCCTCCATATGTACCGCAAATTCCATTTGCTGATTTTCCAGTAGACAGTAAAATTCGCCAAGCACTTGCTAAGCGCGGATTTGAACATCCTACAGAAATTCAGGACAGAACTATTGAGGCGGCATTGGAAAGTAAAGACTTGATGGGAATTGCTCAGACTGGAACAGGTAAAACTGCTGCATTCTTAATTCCTATTATTGAGAAATGCCTTACCAACAATGACCCATTTACTGCATTGATTATGGTGCCAACCCGAGAGCTTGCCTTGCAAGTTCAAGATGAGTTCTATGCCATTGCAAAAGGAATGCGTCTCTTCGCGGAAAAATTCATTGGTGGGACAAGCCTACGAGTTGACTTCCAACGATTGAGAAGAAGACCACACGTTGTTATTGGAACACCAGGAAGACTGGTTGACCTTACCAACCGTGGAGATCTTCTTTTGGAAGAATTCGACATTCTTGTTCTAGACGAATTTGATAGAATGCTAGATATGGGGTTCAGCCATGACGTAATGTACATCGCTGATAGAATGACTAACAGAAACCAAAACATGCTTTTTAGCGCTACTATTGATGGCAGCGTAAAGCGTTTAGTAGATCAGTTACTTCATGACCCTGTTCAAGTGAAAGTGAGTAGCGGGCAATCAACATCAGAAAATGTGGATCAGGACATCGTTCTTCCCGTTCCTGGTGAAGAGAAGCTCGACACGCTGGTTAACATGCTTGGAAACCCTGAATTTGAGCGCGTGATACTCTTCGCTGAAACTCGACATAAAGTGAATAAATTGGCGAAGAAACTCAATCAACGAGGAATCTCTGCTGATGAAATTCACGGCGATAAAACACAGAATGCACGTCAGAAGGCATTGGAAAAGTTTAAAAAAGGAAGGGTTCAAGTTTTGGTTGCAACAGATGTAGCAGCCAGAGGTATTGACGTTGATGACGTAACACACGTAATCAACTTCGAAGTTCCTAGAACTTATGATAGCTATGTTCACCGTATCGGAAGAACAGGACGAGCAGGAAAAACAGGTGTAGCGCTTACTTTCGTTAACCGCTAAACCAGATTCAACTTCATTAAAAAAGGCCGCGTATGCGGCCTTTTTTGTTGTTAGTCAAGACAGGAGTTTATCTGAGATAATTGTGGACTCTCACTCAGCTCCTCAGGAGAGACCTGTTCAAATTTGTGTTTTAATATAGTTGTTTTTTGGTATATCCTACATAATTCATGGGATATACAGAGAGTGTACAGCAAACACTTAATACATTCTGTTCCAACTATCTGGTGAATTTTCTAAAAAGAAAAACAGCCTTGGGAAAGATGTTTTTTGAGCTTCCCCAATTTTCGCTGATGGATGAACGAGCTTTCAGTAAATTGCACAAAATTCCAACATGGCGAAATTAGAATTTGGCTCCTTCAACGAGACATTACTTATCTCACCTCTTGCTTCTTTATGCAAAGATGATAAGCAGAAGCTTCACGACATACATGAATTTGTAAGTTTCGACCGTACCCAAGAGGTATTTCGCTCCCACGCTCAAGGGAAATGCCTGTACCTTGTACAGAAAGGGAAGTTCAAGTTATTCCTTAAAGATGGGCGAAGTAAGGAACTTGAAGCAGGTAAAGTGTTTGGCGAAATGGCTGCGCTTACTGACTTTGAAAGGTTAGGGACCGTGGTTTCCATGGAAAAAGGATCATCACTCCTTGCTTTCACTCGTCCCAGACTAGAATCTTCCGGAATGATTCCTATCACCAATGCCCCTTCCCTCTTTCAATTGCTTTTTAAGAATACCGTTAGCTATATGAATGAACTACTGGATGACAGTACTGAAACGTTGTTGCTGAAAGGAGAAGGTGAGCGAACAGAATTCAAAGAGGGTGAACACAACCCCAATATCTTAAAAGCGATTGCTGGCTTTCTGAACACCTCTGGTGGAACAGTTCTTCTAGGTGTAGCAGATACTGGAGAAGTCATCGGTATTGAAGAGTACTCCAATGCCGGAGCCGACAAATACGACCAAGACTTCCAAAATTTGATTCGTGAAAAAATGAACTCTGAGGCGATGTCGTTCATTCATTTCAGCCACAGTTGCTACAATGGAAAAGGCATCTACCGAATTGATGTGGCTCCATCTGACCGACCAGTTTATGCCAAAATAGGAAAAGGAGTTTCATCAGAAGGCTTCTTCATTCGATCTGGTGCAACCAACCAACAACTCGGTTTTGGAGCGGCACTCAAATACATTGTACGCAGGTTCCCACATGAATTACTCAAAGATTGATGGTAGACTTACTTGTAATCGGAGGAGGTGCTGCTGGTTTCTTTGGGGCGATCAGAGCTGCTGAATTAAGGCCAGACTCTTCTGTTGTGATCATCGAAAAAACCGGAAGGGTTTTAGATAAAGTGCGCATTTCAGGAGGTGGCCGCTGCAATGTGACGCACGCCTGTTTCGACCCCCGGGAATTGAGCAAAAACTACCCTCGTGGAGAACGTGAATTACTAGGCCCCTTCAATCGGTTCATGTGTGGTGACATGATGGGATGGCTTGATGAAAGAGGAGTTGAAACATCCATTGAAGATGATGGAAGGGTCTTCCCTGCTGAAAATACAAGTGCCGCAATTATTCGCTGTTTCGAAAATGAAGTGCACCAAAAAGGTGTTTCGATAGAACGAAATACAGGAATGCGTAGCTTGGAAAAAACAGATTCAGGTTGGGTCGTTCACACCGATGAGCGTCCGATCCCTACTAAAGCCATTTTAGTGGCCACTGGAAGCAGTTCAGTAGTCTGGAAAGAGCTCAGAAAGCTCGAAATTCCCATCATCGAGCCGGTACCTTCCCTTTTTACGTTCAAAATCGCACATCCACTACTACGAGGTCTGATGGGTTTAGCAGTTCAAAATGCAGAGATATCAATCATTGGAAGCAATCTAGTAGAGCACGGTCCCACCTTAATTACACATTGGGGATTGAGCGGCCCAGCCGTTCTTCGTTTGTCTGCTTGGGGAGCACTGCAGCTTGCTGACAAAAACTATGATTTTAGCATTTCGGTGAATTGGACCATGAGCACAGAAGAAACCATTCGAGCGTGGATCAGCGACCGTAGAAAAGAAGATACTCGGAAGTCGCCTGTAAACACTCCTTTTCCAGAGGTACCGAAAAGGTTATGGGAGCGCATGTGTGAATTGAGCTCGCTCATGAATAAAAACTGGAGCGATGTCTCTAAAGTTCAGGCAGAACAGCTGATTCAACTGCTACACGCTTGTGAGTTACCCGTAAAAGGCAAGACCACGTTCAAAGAAGAATTCGTCACTGCTGGAGGAATAGATCTAAAATCGGTTGACTTTCGCACCATGGAAAGCAAGCAACATTCAGGTCTATTCTTCGCTGGAGAAGTATTGAATATTGACGCCATTACAGGAGGCTTTAATTTCCAAGCAGCGTGGACTACTTCTTGGATCGCTGCAGAGAGTTGGTCAACGCAACATTAACATTCATTTTCATCTGGAGATTAAACTTCACCTCTGTGAGTGAGTCAAAGAAGCGAACGAAAAATTTGAAACATGAAATTATTAAAGCAATTAATGCTCGTAGGAGCCGGTCTATTATTCACCTTTTCTTTGAGCGCTCAATCGCCTGATGCAGGACGAAAGCAGAAAGGTCAAGATGGAAGAAAAGGAGATCGCATGGAAAAAGTGAAAGCTGAACTTAGTTTAACGGATAAACAGGCAGCTGAGTGGGAAGCCATCAATGAAAAGTACAAAGCAGAGTACCAGAAGATCAAAGAGTCAAATCAGGCGAAAAAAGCGGCTGTTCGGGAAGAAATGAAAGCTCTCAGAGAAGAACATGATGCAGAAGTTGAGGCACTGTTGACTCCGGAACAATTGCAAAAGTGGAACGAGATGAAGGCTGAGCGAGAAGCCCGCAAATCGGAACGAAGAGAGAAACAAGAAGGAGCAAAATAACCATTGCTCAATTACGGATAAGAGAAGCCCTTTAATAGAGGGCTTTTTTTTTGATTAAAGTTGAGGTGTGAATTACTCTTTCAAAGGCATGGGAATCCATCGATAATAATGAGCAATTTTGAATTGGCACGCTGATTGCCCTGGTATAGAAATATCAGAAAACACAACATTATGAAACGACTCTCTACAAGCCTGCTCATGGCTTCTTTCTTCGCTCTCCTTTTGGCTAGTTGTGCCAGAGAAGATTCTGAAAACGTTAATCAAGATAGAATATGGGCGCACTATGAACTGCTCTATGATGCCAATGAGGACATTACCTATGCAAGAGCAACGTTCCGTTTTGGCTCGGTTACTGGAACAAAACTAAAACTTACCGATCCTGCTGAAGTTCGGTTCAATGGAAATGCTCTTCCTTTCAAGAGCGGACTTGCATACTACGAGGAAGATTTAGCCGGTTATGTTTCTTCAGGAAGCTTTGAATACGTGGATCTCAATGACAACTTGTACATCAATGATGCAGACATGACAACCATCGATTTCCCAGCCGAACTTGGCCCGTTTTCACAAACCTCTTCTTATCAAATTGATTGGGAAGGAGCCACTACTGAAAGCGATGAAATCGTGACTGTCTACTTGAATCATGAAGACACCAATGATGACAAACTGTTCACTGAATTCGCCACTAATTCCGGAAACATTTTATTGCCTGCAAATGACTTGTCAGAATTTGCTTTAGGTAACGTTAAGTGCACCATAGAACGAATTGCGACTCCGGCATTGCAAAATGGAACAGATGTAGGCGGACTAATCACAGCGCGGTACAGAGGCCTCCAACGAACGGTAGAAGTAATTGAATAATTATTCCAAATTTGGGACAATTGCAATTGGCCGAATTAACAATTAGAAGTGCAGAAAATAAGTCCACATCTTGTATATTGCATGTAAGAGTTACCCATCTTTAGACTATACCGCCATTGTTATGTCAGAAATAAAACAATTGTCCCAGGAGAGGCAGCGTTTGATGCAAGATTTCTTGTCTATCAAAACGGAACTCGCCAAAGTCAAAGAAGAAAACGAAAGGTTGCGAACACACAACAAGCAACTTTCTATTGAACTAGAAGAGAGTGAAATGCACTACGACAATCTCTTTGCTCATGTTCAAACAAGTCAAACTTCTTAGTTCGCATTAGTTACTAAGTAAAAAAGGCGCCTCCATTAGGAAGCGCCTTTTTTTATGTTCAATTGCTGCGTGTTACTCAGCCACTTCTAATGAAGCACTGCTCACTTGAAACTTTCGATCTACTTTCTTAAACAATCCCTGAAGTACTTTACCAGGACCCACCTCTACTACTTCCGAAGTCCCATCAGCAATCATTTGCTGCATGGTTTGAGTCCAACGCACAGGAGCCGTTAGTTGCGCCACTAAATTGGCTTTGATCTGAGCAGGGTCAGTAACAGCCGAAGCGGTCACATTCTGATAAATTGGGCATCTAGGAGACACAAAAGATGTATTCGCGATAGCCCCTTCCAATTCAGCCTGAGCCGGTTGCATAAGTGGAGAATGGAATGCCCCTCCAACTGGCAGTAACAACGCTCTTCTCGCTCCGGCCTCTGTTAATTTCGCGCAAGCTGCTTCAACTGCTTCGTTCGCTCCTGAAATAACGAGCTGTCCAGGGCAGTTGTAATTCGCCGCCACCACAACGCCTTCTGTTGTTTCGCAAACGCCTTCAACCACATCATCATCCAAACCAAGGATGGCAGCCATGGTAGACGGATTTGCTTCGCATGCACGTTGCATCGCCATAGCTCGTTGTGATACAAGCTTCAAGCCGTCTTCAAAACTCAAAGCTCCTGCCGCTACAAGCGCCGAAAACTCACCCAATGAATGTCCGGCAACCATTGCAGGCTGAAATGCTTCTCCAATGGCTTCGGCTAGTACTACCGAATGCAAGAAAATTGCTGGCTGGGTTACTTTCGTCTCTTTCAGTTCAGCGTCAGTTCCGTTGAACATGGTATCTGTAATCCTAAAACCGAGGATGTCATTTGCCTGTTCAAGGCGGTTCTTCAATGTATCGTTTGCCTCGTAGAGGTCTTTAGCCATTCCAGGGTATTGCGCACCCTGTCCAGGAAAAACAAATGCTTTCATGTAAGTCGTTTATGACGCAAACTTAGCCAATAACCTTTTTGGCTCGGTTAATTATTGAAAAACCGTTCTACTTTCCGATGTTGATTGGAATAAACGCTCACGATGTTCATTCCAGAACCAAGGTGAATTAAGTTAGACGCCCCACTTGCTAACACAACTTCTTCATGGGTGACGAGCTGACCATTAGCGTTGTAGATTTCGACAACAAATCGTTCTTCGTAGTTGCCTGCATTCTTAAGAAGAACGTGGTCTCCTTCAGCAGAAAGATCAATTGAATCTAGACTTCTCACTTCCACTGCCAAAACAGGCGAAAATGCGAACGCTCCATTTGTGTCAACTTGTTTCAAACGGATGTACCAAACGCCCCCTGTTAAATTTAATGACTTGCTGTATTGACTCCAATTGTTGGTGGTTCCTTGCCCTGCTATGAAAGACACATCTTTCCAGACAGCTTGGTCTTCACTCTTTTGAACGATGAATCCCTCGTTGTTCAATTCGCTGGCCGTCTCCCAAAACAACCCGAGTGTATTTCCTTCTAGCACTGCATCGAATGTGACAAGTTCTACTGGCAGGAGAATACAAAAAGGGCAAGTGCCCGATTCATAAAACACCTCATAGGTTATAATTTCATCTGCTCTGTTTGCTGTTCCCTCAACGGTGATGGTACCGCCTACTTGAGTGTTGGTATCAAACAAGGTAGAATTCCCTGATCCCGTTTGCCAAGCATGAGGATTCGTTCCATTTACCCGAAGTTTGTCTCCACCATCAGCGCCACTTGCAGAGCAACCAGGGCGCGTAGACATTCTTGCTTCTACACTTACTTCGCAATCTCCAGGTAACGCGATATCTACTGACATAGATACTTGTCCGGCGTTGCAATTCCCCGTTGATCCAGAATTGCAATCAGGCCCACCATAGTTAGAAAGGTCGCAATTTGATAAGCAACCACATCCAGCACCTGATACAGATATGGTACCTGTCAAACACTGAGACCATGCTCCTATGGAACATAAGATAAAGAGGGAGAGAAATAAGTTTTTCATACTGTACTTTCGCGCAGCAAATTTCCGACCTCATTTCGTATTGAAGGCAAAGAGTGCTGTTAAGAAAACACTAAGCAATTGAATTCGATATCTTTGATCAAAATCAGTTTATGACACCCGGAATTCTCAGTATATTTTTTGCCCTAGGAACTGTTCTTGGCCTGGCACTTGTGCTATTCAGTTTGGCGAAAAAATCGAAAACCATGCGCTACGGCGGAATAGCAACTTTCCTCGTTGGATTTTTTGGGCTCATCTTCCTTCTTTCGAAGTATGGTCAGCATGATGCAGAAGGAAGTTTCTCTGAAAGCTCAGTTCGTTGGAAGATTGCCCAATGGGAAAACACCTATGATGAGGGCGATGGGAAACTGGTTAAAAAAGACCTTACCAAGCTATGGGAAGGAACCATTTACCTCATTCTTGATGAATCAGAAGCACGCTTTGGAGACAATGGAAAGACGTTTATTCAACGAGGTTTTACCACTACAGACAGCACGTGGTCATTCGCTGTAGGAAACATGAACGAAGCTCCTCCCCTTTCTGGAACTTACTCTGTTTCCCATCCTTCGGAAAATGAAGCTATTTTAAGAAAGGATTTGAATGGCGAAAAAGAGTTTCTGTGGCTTCGGAAATTGGAATAAAAAAAGGGCCAACGAAATGTCGGCCCTCTAAGTATTATGGCAAGTGTGATTAGAACTTATAGCTAAATCCTATTGCAAGCACTTCTTTGAATTGAACTCCTGGTCCACGGCCTGTATCAACGACAACTCCTTCTGAGTCAATCACCTCTTCTTTCTTTTGTAGAATGATGTCATGGTCATACAGCAATTGTGTGCTTACAGAAGCAGACATGAACTCATTGATCTTCATAGAAACCAAAACTTCCCAGTTAACATCAATGTTTTGAGGGTTATTCAAGTAATTTGAGAACAAGTCAATTTTCGTTGCCAGTCCAACATTTTCAACAAGATCAGTTGTGTATGCAAGTTTCACATACCCCCCAACTTCACTTCTTACGTTTGAACCTGGATCTACTCCAAAAGCGCCAATTGAAGAAAGTGAGTCATTCATTACGATTGTCATCTTGTACGTCGCAGGTGAGATGAAAGCACTGAATTTCTCGTTCGGCTTGTAATCCATACCGGCAGAAGCCAATAAGTATGCCGGAGCAAGGAGGTCTGAGATGATGTTGTTTTCATCTGGAGCTCCGTCAACCAAAGCATATCCAGGAGCGAACTGTGTTCTAAAGTTCACCAATCCACTGTAGTACCACTTTTCAGAAGCTTGACGACCGTACTTTGAAGCGAAGTCAATCTTATCATCTGTTTTGATGAGTACTCCTGCGTCTCCTTGACGTAGCAATCCGTAAGCAAGATCAAGGGTATTGTCCCAAGTAGACTTCCCCTTTTTGTAGTTACCGAAAAGGTTGATAAGCGCAGTTCCACTAACAGAACTTTGTCCACCGGCAGCCCAATTCTCAAGATATACTTGGCTAAAATTCAACCCTGCAGTTCCGCCTGTTTTCCATAAAGTGTCCTGCACAGCTTCACCGTCAGCCCGAAGAGAATTGAATACACGATCCTGTTCATCGTTGGTCAAGACGCTGTCTTGTGCGTATGCATTCAACGAGAATGCTACGGCAATGATGAGAGCGATTTTTTTCATAATTGATAAGAAATAATTAAGGTATCTGAAATGATTATTTGATCATATGTACATCGACCTGAGGGAATGGAATAGATATTCCAGCAGCATCGAGTGCAAGTTTACAATTTTCAAGCGTTCCGAAGTACACATCCCAAAAAACTGCAGGATCGCACCATGGACGAACGGCCAAATTAACAGCGTTATCTCCAAGCTCAGCTACAGTTACTGCTGGAGCTGGATCTTTCAATACATTTGGATCATTCTGCATTACTTCAGTAAGGATTCTCTTCGCTTCGCGAATGTCAGCATCGTAAGCGATACCAATAGTAAGGTCAACTCTAATCTTTCCTTCTTCTGTGTAATTGATAATGTGGTTGTTCATTAAGGCACCGTTCGGCATGATTGCCGTTTTGTTCTCAGGTGTCAAAAGAACGGTGTTGAATATCTTTCACTACACCGAGCACTCCTTGCGATTCAATCAAAGAACCAACTTTGAAAGGCTTAAAGATCATTACCAAAACACCTCCAGCAAGGTTCGCAAGTGTTCCTTGAAGCGCTAAACCAACTGCAAGACCTGCAGCACCCAGGATAGCCACGAAACTTGTTGTTTCAACACCTACCATATCTGCCACGGCGATGAATAGCATAATCTTCAGAATCCATCCAACTAAACTCGTAACGAAACTTTTCAATGCTTCATCCAACGTTCCTCTATCGCACGCCTTTCTTACTACTTTCTGAATTGCTTTTACAATTCTCAATCCGATGAGAAGTACAACGATTGCTAGAATCACCTTTGGAGCATACTCCATAATCATATCACTCGCTTTGTCAGCTAGTGAAGAGAAATCATAATCCATTACTCCGCCATCGTTTGCTTGAGCGTCTGTTTCATTTTGCATTGTTTCGGTTATCAAATTAGTGCTATTTGTCTTCTAAAATAAGTACCTGTTCTTCAATGAGCATTTTGCTCGGAAGAACCATCTTACCCGTTTTGGTCAGAATGGTTACACTGATACTGTCAATACTTAAAATTTCGCCTTCGATGTCATTTACTCTGACCGTTTGACCTTCTCTGAACTTCCCCTTGCTATAAAAAGAACTCAGCATGTTTGTTACCAAATGACGCGATGCAAATCCGTACGAAATTGCAAAAGCCAAGAGCACACTTCCTAGGATAATCGTCAAATTTGAGGTAATGATATCGGTGTTGATGCCCGCTTGATTCAATGCGGTTATGGCAATGAATATGAAAAGCAGGTAATACACAATGTTCGCAATCGTCTTCGCTCCAGAGATCCCAATGGAATTTGCGGCAGTATAGACCATTGACTTAATCAACTCTGCGATGTAAACTCCAATGATGAATATAATCAGCGCAATCCCTAAAGTTGGCAGGTAAGCCATGAAAGAAGCAATTCCGTCAGTAAGCATTTGCCATCCTAGCACGTTTGCTGCAGAGGTAATGAAGAGCAACATCAGAATCCAGTAAATCAACTTTGAAACTACCACAGAAGCGCTGAGACCAGGCTTAATCTTATTCAAGAGTGAATCCAGGTTGACTTTCTCCATCATCGCATCAAACTTGATCGATTTCAATGATTTGAGAATGGCACCAGCAATAATTTTAGAAAGAATCCATCCGACTAAAAGCACAGCAGATGCGCTGGCAATGATTGGTAGGTAATCCAAAATGGCTTCACCAAAACCGATAAAGGATGAGATAAGACGGTCTAATATGGTGGTTGAAGTAGTGTCTTCCATGGCTATGATTGATTTGAAGAATTGTTCTTTTTTGATTTATTCGTACGAGAGAGTTTTTCCAACATGACACCGGAGAAGTCGCCAACAAAAAGCTGAACGAACCTTAAAATAAGGACAACAGACTTCACGCTACCCAACACATCGTTGCGTACTGCATCAGGAACTTGTTCCCTCGGTTCTATGATCTTAAATGGATTCTCACTCATCTTGGTACGTTTTATAGCACATCTCTACTGCTTTTGCACGAGCTCTTTTCACC
>JAQWQB010000095.1 GCA_029245065.1 Flavobacteriales bacterium
ACGTTCTTGCACATAATGATTGTATTGCGCAGCCTTCACTCCTGCTGAACGTTGGATTTTCTCCAAAACAACGTCCAATTGAAGCGTTTCATTCACTTCCACTAAGTAGATGTTACTCAACTCAGATAGGCATTTAGCAACGATGATATTGTCATATTTCCCTGTTTCGTCAGACACTTGTCTTGCGAGGCTAGCTGGATGTTGTCCTGCTTCCATCATGACAATTAATTGTCCGGGAACAAAAGGGGATTCTTGGGCGAAACTTGCGCTGAATAGAACGCAGCTCATTAGGAGTAGAAAGTACTTCTTCATAAAGTTAAGGTTATCAAAACGAAGCCTAAATATACCAAATTTTACGCTGATAGACACCAATATGCTTCGACCGCGCTTACAGTCAGTGGATAACAGTAGGTAATTCTTCTTGGAAACCGCTTCATGTAATTGTACCTTGCGCGGCCTTGAACTGAATGAAATATGCCATCCACTCCTGTATCATTTTCCTCAAAACTTCCGCGTGTAGGGACTACGATTTTTACCGTGATGTCTTCTTTGGCGAAAGAGCATGAAGCCCTGAATCTCTCTCAAGGGTTTCCTGAATTCGAAGCGCCAGAAAAGCTGCGTAAGCTCTTGTCTAAGCACGCAAAATCTGGGTATCACCAGTACATCCCAATGGCTGGTTTATTAACATTGCGAAACCATGTAGCCGCAAGCTTGGAAAAGCATGGGACGAGCTATGATCCCGAAGAAGAAATCACGATTACCGCCGGTGCTACTCAAGCCATCTTTACCGCTGTTATGGCTTTGATCAAAGATCAGGATGAAGTGATTGTGTTCACTCCAGCCTATGACTGTTACACACCTGCTATTGAATTGGCAGGAGGAAGCCCCGTGCATGTTCAATTGAAAGGAGATAATTACGAGGTTGATTGGGACGAAGTGCGAAAAGTGGTGAATCGCAAGACGAAAATGATCTTGATCAACTCACCGCACAATCCAACAGGAAGTTGCTTGAGTGCCTCTGACATTGAAGAACTCGAAAAAATTGTTGATGGAACGGATATCATCGTTTTAAGCGATGAAGTCTATGAGCACATGGTCTTTGATCGTGAAAAGCACCATAGTTGTGCCTCCAGATCTGTGCTTGCCCAGCAAAGTCTTATTGTAGGCTCATTTGGAAAAACCTACCACGTTACTGGCTGGAAAATAGGATACATTGCAGGACCTGGAGCCATTATGGCTGAATTCAGAAAGGTGCATCAATACAATGTGTTTTGTGTAAATGGCCCCGCTCAATTTGCTCTTGCGAGTTACATGGAAAGTTGCCCTGAGCACCCTCAGGAACTGAGCGCCTTTTACCAGCAAAAGCGGGACCTATTCCTTCATGAATTGGATGGCAGTCGTTTTTCATTCCATCCTACCCAAGGAACGTACTTCCAGTTGTTGAATTTTTCTACTATTACAGATAAACCTGATACGGATGTTGCTGTTGCATGGACGAAAAAACCAGGTATCGCTTCTATTCCAGTGAGTGTTTTCTACCACCAACCCATTCACAATCACGTATTGCGTTTTTGCTTCGCGAAGCACGACGAAACCCTCGTGAAAGCCGCTCAGATACTGAAGACCTTATAGACCATGTTGTTACCGAAGTTACTGTCCGCATTGCCATTCACAGTCAACGTTTCTGGAAAGAAACACGATTTGATCTGTGCACTAGGGCGTGCCGTACAACCGCTTCCTAATTCATTTCTACTTGAAGGGACTCCTTTAAACGTAAAAAAGCACACAAAGGCGCATATCATGGGGTACGCGGGGCACAATTTCTTGAAGAATTTCAGGACATCTTACCTCGGTCAGTACATGGCGAATAATTTAGCCGCCAATGATCTATTTGTGGACGCCGGCGCTAATTTGGGTGGATTTAGTTTCATGGCCAAACGCATGGGCGCTCAGGTTGTTGCCATAGAAGCAGATCCACAACTGGCTAACTTTCTGGCTGAGAATGAAAATGCCTTTGGAAAGGTGTTGAGCCTGGCGCTTTCAGATGAGGCGGGGACTTCTACCTTTTATATTTCAGATGAAAATATAGGCGGGAACTCACTTGTTATGAGCTCCAAAGGATGGGAATCTTCTGGTTATTCAAGCAAATGCGAAGTGAAGACAGCACGCCTTGATGCCTTGGGGTTGGCTGCCAATGGACAACGCATCAAGTTATTGAAGATTGATGTTGAAGGGCATGAAGAAGCAGTAGTAAAAGGGTGTGCTGGTTTGTTTTCTGCAGATGCGGTAGAAACTGTTTGGTGCGAAGTTAGGGGTCCACAAAGTGACCGAAACCCATCGAGCTACCTACCCGTTTGCGAAGAGCTTGCTAAGTACGGATTCAACGCCTTTACGTTTGGCGGAACACTTCATCCGTTTGATTGGCGAAACGCCCAAGAGGTTCCGCAATTTTTCGACCTGCTTTTTCAAAAGTAGATTTCGTCTTAATTCCATTTCTCTTCTTACCTTTTGCGGTAGCAATTTTTGACTATGAAAGATCTAAGGGTATGTGCAATTCAAGCAAATCTTGTGTGGGAAAACCCAAACGCCAACTACCAAGCGATTGCAACGCTATTCCCACAGCGAGGTGAAGTTGATTTGGTTGTTTTACCCGAAATGTTCACTACTGGTTTTTCTATGAAGCCGGAATCCGTTGCGGAACAGCACAGCTTGGAGATGTCTACTTTGGTGTGGATGAAATCCAGCGCAGCGGAATTAAACGCCGCTATTACAGGCAGCGTCTCCGTGGAAGAAGACGGACATTATTACAACAGACTTTATTGGGTGGAACCTGAGGGTCGTGTACTTTGGTATGATAAGCAGCACTTGTTCACATTCGCCAATGAAGACGATCATTATACAGCGGGAAAAAACCGCATGATTGTGCATTGGAGGGGATGGAATATTCTGCCACTCATTTGCTATGACCTGCGCTTTCCTGAATTGGCAAGAAATGGTCAAACCAATAGCGAAATTGATTACGACTTATGCATCTATGTCGCCAATTGGCCGGCTGTTCGTTCTCATCCGTGGACCAGTTTACTGGTTGCAAGGGCCATTGAAAATCAGTGTTATTTGATTGGGTGTAACCGCAGTGGAAATGATGGAAACGACATTGCGTACACTGGAGACAGTGCCATTCTTGACCCACGAGGCACAACGTTGACTTATGCTGAACCCGGAGTTGAAGAAGCCATTTCATATACCTTGAGTGCTGAGGCGTTGGTTGACTTTAGACGGAAATTCCCGGTGTTGTTCGACCGAAAAAAAGCATAAAAAAGGGGCAACTTTCGTTACCCCTTTTCAACCTTAAGTTCATTCTTTATTTGAATGCGTTCTCACCGGTAATATCCATACCTGTGATGAGCAAGTGAATGTCGTGCGTTCCTTCGTAGGTAATCACAGACTCCAAGTTCATCATGTGACGCATAATTGGGTATTCATTAATGATTCCCATTCCACCCAGAATTTGTCTTGCTTCACGTGCTATGTTGATTGCCATGTCTACGTTGTTACGCTTGGCCATGGAAATTTGTGCAGATGTTGCTCTCCCTTCATTTCGAAGCTGGCCCAATCTGTGGGTCAAGAGCTGTGCTTTCGTGATTTCAGTAATCATTTCAGCTAATTTCTTTTGCTGAAGCTGGAAACCAGCGATTGGACGGTCAAATTGCTTTCTTTCTTTCGCATAGCGAAGTGCTACATCGTAACAGTCAAGCGCAGAGCCAATAGCTCCCCATGCAATTCCGTAACGTGCAGAATCTAGGCAAGACAACGGAGCACCAAGTCCACTTCTACCTGTAAGTAGGTTTTCTTTCGGCACCTTCACATTGTCGAAGATGAGCTCTCCAGTATCAGAAGCTCGTAGACTCCATTTTCCGGTCATGGTTGGTGTTGAGAACCCTTCCATTCCACGTTCCACAATAATTCCGTGGATTCTACCTGATTCATCTTTCGCCCACACCACTGCTAAGTCAGCAAACGGTGCATTTGAAATCCACATTTTCGCCCCATTCAATAGATAATGGTCGCCCATGTCTTTGAAGTTGGTGATCATTCCACCTGGGTTCGATCCGTGGTCTGGTTCTGTCAATCCAAAACAGCCGATGAATTCTCCTGTAGCTAATTTTGGAAGGAATTTTTTACGTTGCTCTTCCGTACCATATTTCCAGATTGGGTACATCACAAGTGAGCTCTGAACTGAAGATGTAGAGCGGAGTCCACTATCACAACGTTCGAGTTCTTGCATGATCAATCCGTAAGAGATCTGATCAAGTCCTGCACCACCATATTCTTCTGGAATGTAGGGACCGAAGCCACCAATTTCTCCAAGTCCAGGAATCAGGTGTTTTGGAAATTTACCGTCTTCAGCAGCTTGTTCAATAATTGGGCTTACTTCTTTCTTTACCCATGCACGTGCTGTGTCTCGGATAAGTTTATGCTCTTCGGTCAACAGCTCATCTAAGAGGTAGTAATCGTGACCTTGGTATAAATCAGTTCTCATTTCTGGTTATTTTACGGCCTCAAAGATAATGAATCCGTTGTGTTCAGGGAGTCAAAGGTCTATGAAGTTTGTACTTCTAAGCATAGAGCGCTATTTAACCCTCTGATGCACCTGATTCATATGCTTCGTCAACAAGTAATGGACCTTCTTTGTATGCGTTCACGGCCAATTGATCAACATGCTCGTTAAACGTATTTCCCGCATGGCCTTTCACCCATTGGAATTTCACGTTGTGCGTCTTCGCCACTTCTAGGTAACGCTTCCACAAATCTTTGTTTTTCTTTTTCTTGAAATCAGTTAGTTGCCATTTGGCTAACCACCCTTTTGAGACGGCGTTCACTACGTACTTTGAATCGGAATAGACCAATACATTTACTGGACGCGTGAGTGCTTCCAACGCAATGATTACGGCCAACAGCTCCATTCTATTATTGGTTGTCAGTCTGAACGCACCACTGAATTCCTTGCGATGCTTTCCATAGATGAGCAGTGCTCCATATCCTCCTGGACCTGGATTTCCACTGGCGCCTCCATCTGTATAAATTTCAACCATTAAAAGAGTTCTTTTACATTGGTACTAAACAGCTTCACTGCAATAGCTAGCAAGATAATACCAAATACTTTCCGAAGAACGGCAATTCCACCTTCGCCCAAAGCCCTGCCTATTCTATTGGTAGATTTTAGTACTAGAAAGACAATGATAATATTGACCAAGATGGCCATTGAGATCTCTAGTTGAGAATATTCTGAACGAAGTGAAACGATGGTTGTCATTGTCCCAGCCCCCGCAATAAGCGGAAAGGCAATCGGTACAATTGTAGCCGTTTTCATCGTTGTTTCGTCTTGCTTAAAGAATTCAACTCCTAGCACCATTTCTAGTGCAAGAAAGAACAACACAAATGCACCCGCTACGGCAAATGAGTTCACATCAATTCCAAGCAAGTGAATGATTTTTTCACCCAGGAATAGGAAGCCAATCATGATTCCTAGTGAGACCAATGAAGCCCTCAACTCGTGAATATCTCCTGCCTTCTTTTTGACGTCAAGAATGATAGGAATTGAACCTACAATGTCAATAACTGCGAACAAAACCATTGTCGCAGATAAAAAATCAGTTGGATTGAATTTCATGTTACTGCTGTTTACAGAGCGCGTCTATGATACGCGGGAAGTATTTATGCTCTAATTGTAGCACTTTTGCTGCGATGTCCTCTGCAGAATCATCTTGTTCAAGTGTAGTCCTTGCCTGAAAAAGAATGGCGCCTTCATCGTAATTGGAATTGACCAAATGAATCGTAATTCCAGAATGCTTTTCACCGGCCTCTTTCACCGCTTGGTGCACGTGCATGCCGTACATTCCCTTTCCGCCATACGCTGGTAAGAGCGAAGGATGAATATTGATCATCTTGCCCTCAAAAGCGGCGATGATTTCATCTGGCATTTTCCATAGAAACCCGGCTAGCACCACGACGTCAATTTCAGCTTCTTTCAGCCATTCTAGTACTTTTCCAGCTTGAAATTGCTCTTTATTGAATGTTTTAGTTGGCACTTCAAATTTCGCTGCCTTTTCAAGAACACCCGCGTTTTCTTTGTTGCTGAGCACCATCTTCACTTTCGCGTACTTATAGTTGGCGAAATGAGAAATGATGTTCTCTGCATTTGAACCTCCTCCGGAAGCTAAGATTGCTATGTTCTTCGACTTTGTCATTCGGGCACAAAAGTAGTAAGGAAGCGGAAGTGACAAGCGGAAAAAGAATATTTCTTCGTCAATTATTATCGCTGGAGTTTCTGGGCGATAATTTCCATGATTCGGTCGGTGGCTTTTCCATCCCATTTTTGAGGAACTTCGCCCTGTTTGTAAACACCTGCTACCATGTCGTTCAACAGCGACAAAATTCGGTCTGGGTCTATGTTTACTAGTGTATTGGAACCTACATCGATGGTGCTTGGCCGCTCAGTATTTGGTCTTACGGTGAGGCAGGGGATTTGCCTGAATGTTGTTTCTTCTTGGATTCCACCGCTGTCTGTAACAATGCAAAAAGCGTATTTGACAAGGTTTTGGAATTCGAAGTAGCCCACTGGCGTGAGTAATGTGAGTTGTTCGATGGCGTTGAAGCGCTCCCACAAGCCTTCATTTTCAAGACGAAGCTTGGTTCGTGGGTGCAAGGGCAACACGATGTGCTTCAGCTTTGAAGCTCTTTCTAAGAGATCAATGAGTTTTTCAAGTCCTTCTCTGAAATCAACAAGTGCGGGTCTGTGGAAGGTCATGAGGATGTACTCTTTTTCTTCCAACTCAAGTTTTTGATGGTATTCTGCTGATTCGATTTCGTTTTCAAAAGCCACCATGGTATCTATCATGGTATTCCCAACTAGGAAGGTGTTTTCTGTAGACTTGCCTTCTTCTTTGAGGTTTTTCAGCCCGTCTTGTTCCGTGACGAAAAAGAGGTCCGTAATCTCATCGGTCAAAATCCGATTGATCTCTTCAGGCATAGACCGATCCCTGCTTCTCAACCCGCTTTCGAGATGGGCAATTGGGATCCCGAGTTTATTAGCCGCAATGGCCCCAGCCAATGTTGAATTCACATCGCCAACAACCATGACTAGGTCAGGTGCATAGGCCACCATCTGATTGCTGAGTTCAGATAGAATAGCACCAATTTGGTTGCCCACGTTGGTATGAGTGTATGCCAAGACGACATCAGGCTCTAGGTGGAATTGCTTGAAAAAGACTTCCGCCATATTCGCATCGTAATGTTGGCCTGTATGCACAATGCATGTGTCGATGTTGTGTTTTTCTGCGGCCTTCTTCATTTGCGTCACCTTAATGAAGTTTGGCCTGGTTCCGATGACAATTAAAAGTCTTTTCACGAGGCGAATGTACCATATTCTAAAAGGAGACAAAACCTTTGGGCGAAAGAGTCGTAAACAGTGGTATGAAGAAAATTCTCGTCTTAGGATCTGCACTATTTACGCTATTGCAAGTCAGTGCGCAAAGTCAACAGCCATTGAACGCTATGATTTCACCTAATCCGGTGAGAGATTATTGTGAAATTCGGACATCTGTTCCTGCTGAGATCCGTGTAATGGACTTGAAGGGAAGTGTGATTATTGAGCAAAAAGAAGAGCGTTTTCACGATCTAGAAATGACTCAATTAGAGGAGGGCATTTACTTTGTCTACTTGATTGGAAGGGAGGAAGTTCAAACACTTCGCTTGGTGAAAGCGTCAAGCGCTCGCTAATACTACTTTTAATTTCTTCAGTGCTTTCTTCAGCACATTTGAGATGAACACCCCATTCATTTGAGCGAACAAGTCTGTTCGTTGAATTCCTGAAATTTCGAACCATTCCAAACACGTTTTCAGGCTTTCCATTCCTACGATGCCAATTCCCGGTCTCAAATTGTGGCTGTGAGATGTTGCTTTTACCAAGTCCATTTCAACCACTGCTTCTTCAAATTTCGCGGCTTCTTCCTCAAACGATTCAACGATTGTCTTCAGCAATTCTTGTTGTTTCTCGCGGTCTGCATGGAACGCACTCAGTGCTCCATACGCATGCTCTGCGGTATACAGAGACGCTTGACTACACATTCGTGCGAGGTGAATCACTTTCAACAGTTCATCTGGCTTGTAAGGCTTACAGACGTAAGCATTCATTCCAGCCTCAAGGCATTTCTTTGTTTCTGATTGAAGTGCGTTCGCGGTCAATGCCACTACGGGGATATCTAATTTCAATTCTTGGCGAATGGCTTTTGTAGCGCCAATACCATCTAGTACCGGCATCTGCATATCCATCAGCACCATATCGTATTCCTTGGAAGACAGCATGTCAACGGCAATTTGTCCGTTCACGGCTTCATCTACTTTCAATTCCCACTTTTGCAGGACGGCATTGGCCAAAACCCGGTTCATTTCATTGTCTTCAACCAATAGAATTCGCATTCCCTTAATGGCTTCGTAATCAGTGAACTCAGAAGACTTTGCTGTGATAGGCGCCTCGGATTTTTGCAATTCGATTTCGAAAAAGAATTTCGACCCCTTTCCCTTTTCACTTTCTACCTTCAGTTGACCTCCAAAAAGGCTCACCAACTGGCTGGAAATGCTCAGGCCTAGACCTGTTCCCCCAAAATTTCTAGAGGTACTATCGTCTTCTTGAACGAAGCTTTCGAAAATTGACTTTAGCTTACTTTTTTCGATGCCTGTTCCTGTATCTGTGACTGAGAATATGACCTTTTGGCTTTCTTCCAGTTCTTGGGTCTTATGAATTCCAATGGTGACTCCACCTTTGTTTGTGAATTTCACCGCATTTCCAACCAAGTTGATTAGAATTTGATTGAGTCGAATTGGATCTCCCAATAGCCAAGGTGAAATCCCCTCATCAATATCGAAATTGAGGAATAGTCCTTTCTCTTGGGTTTTGAATTCAACAGTTTGACTCACCTGTTCAGCTACTTCGGCCACTTCAAAAGGTATCTTCTCTACCGTGAATTTACCCGCACTCATTTTGGACAGATCAAGGAGGTCATTGATGATGACCAGGAGGTTATCTCCTGCTTTCGCAATTGAGCTTCGGTATTGTTCTTGGGTAGAAGTGAGTTCTGTTTCTTCTAACAGTCCAGACATCCCAATGATGGCGTTCATTGGGGTTCTAATTTCGTGCGAAATATTGGCCAAAAAGCGTTCACGTGCTTCCAAAGCAGCTTCTGCATTTTCTCTTGCTTGGATTAAATCAGACTCCATGGACTTTCGTCCGGTGATGTTAAAGTGCAATCCGATTGTACCAACTACTTCTCCGTTGTGATCTTTAATTGGCGCAGCAGATATGAGCACCCACACATCACTCCCGTCTTTGTGTTTAATGAGTGATTCATAAGCCGAAGCTTGGCCTTGTTTTCTAAGGTCGCGTTGCTTTTCAATCTGAGACTTCATGAGTTCAGACCCAAACACTTCCACTGGGTTCTTTCCAACCAATTCTTCTTCTGAGTAGCCGGTCATTTCAATGAACTGCGCATACGCCTTTGTGATTAGGTCTTCGCTGTTCGTTTCAATCATTCCAAGTGAAAGATTTTCAATGATTCCTCGGTACTTAATTTCCGAAAGTTGGATCTGCGACTCGGCGATTTTTCTGCTTTGAATCTCGCCGTGTAAGATGTCAATAATGCTTAGCACATCATTCTCGTCATCACCTTCAACCTCTCCAGAAGAAAGGTCTCGAATGGAATTTTTCAGGGCCTGTAGAATGAGCTGTTGCCTTTTTGTTTCGGAAAGCAGCTGTTCATTTGACTCTGTCAACTCCAGGGAACTCACTTCCACAGTATTTTGAAGCATTCGGTGATTTTGCTCGTAGTGATCATAGCTGTCATTGATGACGTCCAGAAACGGCAACAATTCTTCGGGCACATTCTCAATGCCTCCGAAATTCTTGCGAATCTGGCGCCTCAACAGCTTTGTATATTGATCACTTTTGCTCACTAGACAGCTTCCTTGTACGTTGTAATTGTCATGGTTTGGTTGTGCAATGAGCACTCTGACTTTTCCTTGAATGGCGAAAGTTCACCGTTGCTGTAGAAGCCAGAATACACCGCATCATCTCCTAAGAGCTCAATAACTGCTTCCACTTCGTCTTCAATTCGCTGGCCAAGCACCAATTTTCTACCTACACAACTGATCATCAGAACGAATTCTGGATCTCCGTCAGACATGGCATTCGCTGATTGGGCAGCATTACCTGCTCCTTCTACCAACCGGTCGAAATTAGCCATCATAAAACGTGCCTTGTTATCTTGAGGAATATCTCCTGCGAACGTCATAGATCCTTCATCTTCATCAATAGATAAAATGGTTCGAACAAGCTCTTTGTCACTGTCTTCATTGAAAATACTCAATGGGAATAACAGTGCTGAAGCAGGAAGTTCAGAAGCCTTATCACCGAGGTATTTTTTATACACTTCTAGCGCGTTCTTGTTATCCAACTCATACAACTTGTTTCCTTCAGACCTGGTAATTGTTCGCACAGGGCCAAACGAATCCCAACCTCCCATAGAACCGTGTCCTACGATTAAGTCTTCTCCGTAGAAGCCAACTGCTACAACTGCTCCCGACTGAGGTGCCGTTACCGCCCCAACTCTTGTTTGGGTGAATCTTCCGCCGTCAGCCGCCAAGCCGCCAGTAACTAGAACCGAAGGGTCAAGCTTGTTGTTCAATCCTTTGGCCAGTTCGTCGCCATTCACTGAGATTCCATCAGAAACAATCAGGACATGTTTAAGTCCTTCATGAGGAAGTTTACTAGCGAGTGTTTCGCCCGCCTCTTCGCTATTGTCGTAATCAGAAATGTTGATTTGAACATGTTCGATGGTTGTTTTTTCAAATTGAAGGGCATTTGCCACAACGGTTTGATCATTCACTTGATCGTGGCAAATTTCGCCCGCGGTAGAAACTAAAACGACTAGCGCGTTGGCATAATCCTCCTTCAATGAACTGTAAATCTGCTCATTAGCAAGCATATCTACGTCTCCAAATCCCAAAATCAATTGAACAGATTGGGCGTCAGTTTTGCGTGCGCCATCCCATTTACCGGATGACGACCATGTTAGTTGGTCTATTTTCATAAGGTGGTTTGTTTATTCGTCTTTCAGCATTCGGTAAATAGTACTCTTACCGATGTCAAGTTTTTTAGCTACTAAGAGGACATTGTTGTTGTATTTCTCTAAGTAGTGTTTGATGATTCCGTTCGTATATTCCTTTAATGATTGCTCTTCAATTAATAGCCCAGAGATTCCTCGTGTAGAAGTGAAGGTTATATCTGAGTCTTGAATGTGATTTCCATTGCACATTACACAAGCCAATTCCATGAGGGCTTTCAATTCCCGGACGTTTCCTGGGAAGGTGTATTTCAACAATTTCTCTCTCGCTTCTTCACTAATTTCAACCTTGCCCAATTTATTTTCTTGTGCGAACGAGTCTACAAAGTGACGCGCTAGCATTAGGATGTCGTTCCCACGGTTTCTAAGAGGCGGCAGCTCAATAGGCAAACCAAGAAGTCTGTAGTACAGGTCTTCTCGAAAATTACCTTTTTCAACTTCGTCAGCGAGGGTTTTGTGCGTTGCTACAACGAGCCGCACATCTACCTTTCTTGTTTTGCTACTTCCAATTCTTGTTACTTCTTTTTCTTGCAACACACGGAGAAGTTTCGATTGCATTGCTGGGTCCATTTCGCCAATTTCATCTAGAAAGAGGGTTCCACCATCAGCTTCTTCAAATTTTCCGAGGCGTGTACTATCAGCGCCGGTGAAGGCTCCTTTTTCGTAGCCAAAAAGTTCAGATTCTATCAGTTCGGATGGAATGGCTGCAACATTGACGGCAATGAACGATTTCTTTCTTCTGTCGGAGTTGTAATGAAGTCCTTTTGCTACCACTTCTTTTCCGGTACCCGTTTCGCCGGTAATGCTCACTGTGATTTTTGTCTGAACAGCTTTTTCCATTAGCTGCTTGACTTTTTTAATTGGCGGACTTGTACCTATCAGGTTGGCAAAGTCATATTTCGTACCAATTTCAGTTCGAAGCACTTCGAGTTCTGTTTTGAGGTCTGCCTTTTCTCTAATGTTCTTCACGGCGTTCCACAAACGGTCTTTCGCATCTTCGTCTTTTACGATGTAGTCATACGCTCCCTCGCGCAGCAAATTCACCGCAGTAGAAACATCTTCTTGAGCGGAAATCATGACAACTGGTAAACCAGGGGCGGCTTCATGGATTTTGGACATAACCATAGCACCATTCATATCTTGCAATGAATAGTCAAGGGTTACTACAGACGGGTTTTGGTGCAAGTTTGCTAAGCAATCCTTACCGGATGAAAAACGAATTACTTCATACTCAGGATTGAGCTTAAGAAGGTATTCGAGTACTTCTCCGTACCAATCGTCGTCTTCGACAATAAATATCTTAAAAGGTTGAGCCATTTATTTCCCTTCGTGGTTTCAGTGATTGCCCAAATGTACACAGCTAATATCAACCGAAAGTAAGATACTAAACCTTATCGAATGTGGTCCTTTACTTACAAAATTCTGTCCTTGTGCAACCCTTTTGGTGGTGCAGGAGTCTTCTTTACACAACTACACTAAATATTTCTCAATATGAACCGCAAAGATCAGATTCAAAGTAATAGCAGTCAGGACATTTATGATTTCAGTGGACCGCTATGGGAGAAGTACCATGAGGAAACACGTACTAAAGTACGTTTTCCACGTGGGTATAAGGAAGTCTCAATTTTGAAAGACTAACAAAAGACATTGCTCCAACACCTCTAAATTTATTATTCATTCGCTCGGTTCATTTGAACTATGGTGCTAGGAGCAAAAAAAGGTCGGGAAATCCCGACCTTTTTTTATGCAGTTATGGTTGATGTATTAGAATTGGAACATCCCCAAGTCTATCAATTCATTCTCTTTTGCTTCAATGGCATTATCAATGGCATCTAACCTGTCCTTAAGCTCTTGCACTTTCGGATCATTTGGTTGATTCATTTCCATGACTTGGACAATCCTCGCGTTTACCTGGTATAATACAGAAAGGTCTTCTGTAGATTTGTCGAATAAATCGCCGTCGAGGCTCAGGTAGTACTCGATTTCATCTTCAAAAATAGTGAAGAGTCTATCGCTAAGCTCCTTACCAACAACAAGCGCTTCTTCTCTGTCTTCTGGTAGTGTATTCATAGCACTAACGCGCGCTGAATCTTGGCTACTCAATGTCAACAAGGCTTCAGCAACTGGGAGCATTACCCTGTCAAAAGGAACATTCTTTTCTGGAGTAACCTCCAGGAGTTTATTCAAGACGTCCAGCGCCTTCGACCCATCCCCTGTTCGCATCATTTCTTCTGCCAAATTGGTGAATTGAAGACGTAGGTTGGTTGTCATTCTTCTGTTGTTCTCATCCATGTAGATACCTGTTCCCGTTGTATCATCCATATTCCCCCAAACAAACTCATTCATGACCTTATCGTACATTTTGTCTGTAGCGAAACCTCCTTGAACGTTTGGATTCGGGCTTTCTGGATAACGAATTGGTACCAAGCGGTAGGCCAATCCTTCTAATCTGAAGTAATCTTGCAGACCAACATATGAATCAGGGCCGGTGGTAACTGCAAAGTAAATTGGACGAGACCAATCATTGTTCTTTAACAGCTCCAATACCATGAAGTGATTTTTCAAGATGTAAGACTTTGGTCTTCCGTTTTCATCTGTGATACTCCACTTGATTGAGTCAACGACTTGGGCCATTTCTTCATTTGAAACAACTCCAGCAAGTTTTGATTTGTCCACTGGCATGCTAAAGCTGAATGAAGGTAATTCGAAATACCCTCTTCCATCGCCGTAGTCCACTTTCTTGGTGTCATCCAATGCGTGTTCCATTGCTGAAGCTACATCTACGTATGGGTTTTCTAGACCTCTTGGATCACCCAATAGCACAATATCTCTGGTTCCTTGACGGTACTTTTCTTCAGGCATTTCAAACGGAACGGGAGCCGATTTGTAAGCCTGACGCTTCATTTGGTCAATGTACCAATCTGTATTCAGCAAACTGAGGTTCACAATACGCACATCTGTTCTGAACCCTTCTACTTCCTGGACATACCACAATGGGAACGTATCATTGTCACCGTTGGTGAATAGTATGGCGTTCTCATCTAGCGATTTGAGGTAGTTCTTCGCGAAATCCACTCCTGTTCTACGTTTTGCTCTTGAGTGGTCATCCCACCCTTGAGATCCCATGAGAATCGGCGCTATCATACAGAGCAAGACCGGAACGGCTGCCCTTACTTTATCAGAGGTTGGAATGGTTTGCAACAACATGGCGACTGCGAAAAGTGCAACTGCTACTCCTCCCATATAGAGCACTGAGTAAGAGAATGCCGTAGAGCCTCCGCCCAAGAATTTTTCAAGCGCAAGGAATACCAATCCGGCACCAAAGATCATTCCGGCCATGGTTCCAAAATCTTTCCATGTCATGGATTTCACTGCCCAGAAAAGGCCGTAAGCACCCAATCCAATCCACATGGCGAACGCATAAAATGACCCAACATACGCGTAATCACGTTCTCTTGGCTGGTAAGGCGTCTGATTCAAGTACACCACAATGGCCGCTCCTGTCAAAATGAACAGTAGCATGACCACGAAGAAATCTTTGGGCGCTCTTATTGCTTGGAAAATAAGGCCGATTAATCCCAAAATGAGTGGGAAATAAAGGTACTTATTGAACCCTTTGTTCTCCAAAGCGGAACTTGGCAATTCACTTCTGTTTCCGAGTCGTTGTTCATCAATAAAATCAAGTCCAGTGAGCCAGTTTCCTTCTTGGAAGTCTCCATGACCTTGGGCATCGTTTTGTTTTCCTGCGAAATTCCACATGAAGTAACGTCCGTACATCCACCCCATTTGGAAACTCACAAAGTATTTCCAGTTGTCTTCGAATTCAGGTTGTAATTCTGCTTGAATTCGATCTATTTCTCCTTGAATCTGACGCGCTAGGTTGTAGTCTTGTTCAGACTGCGATCTGTTCGCACGCATAACTGCAATACGAAGATCCGATTCTAGTTGACTCTTAGCCTGATCAAGTCTGGTGACATAATCACGGCCTGTTTTGACCCCTTGAGAAAGTATATCTGCCAGGTACTGTGCTACAGCTTGTCTCGTTCGGTCGTCAGAAAGTACCGCCAGGCGATCATACTCTCCTGTTTCTTCACTGCGTATAAGTAGTTCATCAGCAGCGCGTACCTGAAGTATTTCTTTGGTTCGGATTTTATACTCTCCGAACAGTTTGTTCAGGTTTCGTTCAAGTTTCTTTTTCTCAAAACCAGCATTCAACAGGTCCGTGTCGATGTGCATCGCGAACGTTTCTCTGTCCATCATGCCGTCAATGAAAGGACTTGAGTACAAATGGCTTACGTTCCAATTCTTGTAATTACTCCATCGCTTGTATTCCCGGACGTGGTTTGCTTGTGAAGAATACATTCTCGGGAAGGCCGTTGTAAAGTCTCTATCATAATTGGGGATACTTCTTTTCTTCTCCCCACTGTCTACGTATTCTTCGACTATAAAGTAATTGGATCCACCATTGGCCTCCATAAACTCATTCGCGGCGAATTCCCAACGGAATGATTTGACGAGTCTATCTTGAACGCCTCTGCTTTCCTTCACACTGTAACTTTTAACCCATGTCGGGTTTCCGTCGCTGTACTGCTTATCAGCATCAGCATCAATGGGTGTGTTCCAGTACTGACCAGTTGTAAGCGGTCTATCTCCATATTGCTCACGGTTGAGGTAAGACAACAGGGTAAACAGGTTTTCTGGGTTGTTTTCATCCATTGGCGGGTTGGCCGAAGAACGAATGACAATCATGGCGAAGGTAGAGTACCCGATAAGCACCATAAGAATACCAAGGGACGAAATGTTGATGACGCGCCAATTCTTCTTGTGCGAAAACCAGATTCCGAACGCAATTAAAGCCGTTACCAAGATGAAGTAGAATACGGTTCCTGTGTTGAATCCCATTCCTAACTCATTCACAAACATGAGCTCGAATTTAGCCGCTAGTTTGAAAAACCCTTGAATAATTCCCGTTTGCACGAACCCAAGAACAAAAAGCGAAATAACTCCTGTGATGACAATTCCTTTGAAAGTGGCCTTTTCGTTTCGCTTGAAATAGTATACAAAAGCGATTGCTGGAATGGCAAGTAAGTTCAATAAGTGAACTCCGATTGAAAGTCCCATGAGGTAAGCAATGAGGATAATCCACCTCATTTCGCCCCCTCTGTCAGCAACAGATTCCCACTTTAGAATGGCCCAAAACACTACTGCCGTGAATAGTGAAGACATCGCATACACCTCTCCTTCTACTGCACTAAACCAGAACGAATCACTGAATGTATAAGCAAGTGCTCCAACAAGTCCAGCGCCCATGATACCAAGCGTTTTACCACTCGTGAGCTCTCCTGATTTATCAGCAATTTTCTTAGCGAAATGGGTAATACTCCAAAACAGAAATAGGATGGTAAAAGACGAACAAAGTGCACTCAACACATTTACTGCCGTGGCGGCATACTCTACCCCAAACAACGCTACTGCCGGTATACTGAACAACCTAGCTAACATCATAAAAAATGGTGCCCCCGGCGGGTGACCAACTTCTAACTTGTACGCTGAGGCAATGAACTCTCCACAATCCCAGAAACTGGAAGTTGGCTCAATGGTAAGAAGGTAAACGATGGTTGCAATTAACCACACACCCCATCCGGTGTAAATATTTGTACGTTGATATGTCATATGTGCCAATTCAGTGGAGGCCTAATATTGGAGGCGAATTTAGCAAATTTAATGCAGGGTAAAGGCCACTTAAAACAGAGTCTTTCCAACAGATTTTGTGGATTTAATTCTTTTTATCAATTCGCTCTACTTCAGGCAACTAAAAAAAGGGCCCAACCTAAGTTTAGGTTGAGCCCTCTGAGAGGGTTTAGTTGATCGTCCTACTGTTTCAATCTACTTTTTGAAACCGTTGTAGAAGTGTGTTTTGGTTGTTGAGTAATTGAATTACATATGTTCCTGTTGCCAATGATTGAATATCGATGGTCATGAGCTGCTGCCCATTTGTAGTACCTGATTCAATCAGTCTTCCTTGGGCATCAAAGATGTTCCAAGTGGCATTTCCTAGGTTGTGATTTACCGTTATTTGGTCAGATGATGGCACTGGATAAACTTCAATCAAGGCCGCGTCAACTTCGCTGATGCTTGTTGAGCAATCATCGTTCACTCCGAACTCCATTGTTACTGTCTGAGTCAGTGGGTCAATGGTATATTCATAGGCTATTCCGCCGTCAATGAACATTTCCATCAAGATAGCTACCTCAATAAACTCTTCGAGTGACATGGTCATTTCATAACATCCGTCTGGAATACAGAAAGAGATTATCGTTGAACCGCATGTTTCGTAGATGGTGAAGTCTCCACCGAATGGGAAGTCCAATCCGTCCAATTCATACGCAATGTCCAAGTCACCAAGCAAATCACCTTCAACATCAATTGTGATGATTACTTCAGTACAATCATCCGATGGAGGAACTACTAAGTTCACGCAACTCTGAACACCTAATGGGCATTCTTCCGTTTCGATGATTGCGCACACTTCGTACACACCCGGTTCGTTGAACGTGTAATCGAACGCATTGCCTGTTTCGATGTATTCGCCGTTGATTAACCATCCGATTGGAGCACCTTCTTGGTTGCTTTCCGCTTCGAACACATAAGTTGTTCCTTCGATCCAATCGTAGTCCAAGGTGATTTCGCATTCTCCATCGCTGCATCCAGTAATTTCAAATCCGGTACAAACAGAGGTTCCTTCGCACTCGTCAGAGAAATAGAACGCACATACTTCGTAGAATCCGTTTTGTGGCGCTGGCCAAGTGAATATTCCTCCTTGTCCGTCAAAAGTTTCTTGATAGCCTTCACCGTATACCGTGTAGCTAACATCTCCTTCGACTACGTCTAGATAGAAAATCGCTAAGCAATCTTGCACTTCCGCTTCAATCCATGTTGGGCAATCGCAGTCTTCAACATATACGTCTTGGCAGAACCACTGCTGTTCGCAGAATTCGTTTCCTTCAAGGTTCGCGCACACTACATGCTCGCCTGGTTCAAGGTAGAAGTACAAGCTCCAACCGCTGCCAATGAATACATCGTCCACATAAATCAGTGGTTCGCCCTCTGGGAAGTTACTCGTCATGTTCATGACAAACTCTTCACAACTTAGCTGATCTACCGCTCCAACAAAGAAGCAATCTGTATCGCACCCTTCAACATATACCTCCTCACAGAGAACAATTCCACCGCATTCTTCTGTCCAGAATTCAGCACACACTTCGTATACACCCTCACCTGGAAAGTCAATTCCAAATCCGTTGTTCGCCTGGTATTCAAAGTATTCATCTCCAACGCTCCAGTAAATCGGTGTGTCTCCATCGACTCCACTGATTGAAATCTCTGCGAAACATCCATCGAATAAGTAGATGTCAATTTCTGCTTCACATTCTTCTGTTGAGCAACCATCTATGAACACTTCAGTGCATAGTTCCTGGTATCCGCATGCTTCAGTGAAGAATGACGCACATACTTGATGCCATCCGTTTTCAGTAAAATCGAAGTAGAAACCAGTATTGTACATCTCCTGATAGTCTACTCCATCTACTAACCAATTGATGGATACGTTATCTGGAATTCCGTCTATGTTGAAGTACCCGAAACAACTTTCTGTCCAGAAGTTAATGGATGGGTTACAGCTGTCATCACATCCTTGGACGAATATATCTGTACAGATCTCTTGGAAACCACACTCCTCCGTGTAGAAAGAAGCACAAATGGTTTGCCATCCGTTTTCTTCAAAATCATACCCCAATCCCGTATTAATCTGATTTGGAAGTTGATCACCGTTGATGTCCCAATCAATGGATACTTCGTCTGAGATGCCTTCTACGTAGAAGAACCCAAAGCAATTGTTCACAGACCCAATGATTTCAGCTTCACAAGATGCGCCACATCCTTCAATGTATATTTCTTCGCAAATGTATTGTCCACCGCATTCTTCGGTCCAAAACTCAACACATACATTGTACCAGCCTGTTTCTTCGAATTGGTAGCCGAACCCATAGTTTGATTCTAGGTTGAAGTATTCATCTCCGATGCTCCAATAAACAGGGGTTTCATAATCAACTCCTTCGAGGAAAATTTCAGCAAAACATCCTTCAAATAAGTAGATTCCTATTTCAGCTTGGCATTCATCTTGGCCGCAAGCGTCTACGTAAAACTCAGTACAAATGTATGTTCCGTCGCAACCTGGGCCAATGTATTCAGCACATATGGTGTGCCATCCTTCTTCCTCAATAATCTGGTCGAAATAAGGCGATCCATCGTTCACAAGCTCATCTTCTAGCACCCAAAACGTTTGTCCATCTTCGCTTCCTCCTTCTAGGATGAATGTAGCTAAGCAATTCGGGTTGACATCAACGTAGATATCAGTTGGACATTCGTTGCACGGTGGAACGTAAATCCACATGCACTCAGTTGTTCCTTCGCATTCGTTGGAAGAAAACTCAACGCAAACGTAATATTCACCTGGTTGTTGATAATCATGTGTAATGTAATGGCCTCCTTCAACGATGGTTCCATCGCCAAAGTCCCAAATACCTACTTCACCTTCTTGGAAACTTCCAATTTCAAATTCTACTACTTCGCATGAGGCGTTGTACCATAATTCAGACGGACAAGGCGCTGGATAAACCAGGGTAGGTCCTACGCAAAATTCGAAACCTAAGACGAACGGTGTGTTTACCACTCCTTCTAATGTTACCGGGCCTGAAATTCCTTGTTTTGAAAGGCTGAACGTGTTGTTGCTAAAAAGCCCTTCTTCAGAGGTTACTTCAAAGTAGTAGCATCCTTCTTCAATGCATAAGTCTATCCATTCTGTTCCAAAACCATCGTATTCAGCAGTTCCTTCTGCAAAGGTAATACCTGGTCCAGTTAGGGACCAATCAACAGAAGTAATGTCACTTGTAAGGTTCAGTAATCCAAACTGCACGTCTGTGCACGTTTCTTCGCACTCTTCGGCTACCAAGTCAATGCAAACCTCAACCTGACCGCATTCTTCTGATTCATACACAGCACATAGGTTGTGCACGCCATTTTCTTCAAGGTAAACGACCATGTAGTTTCCGTCTTCCCAATAGAGTTCACCATTGAGGTACCAATCGAACATGTTTACATCTTCAAGATTGGTAATTCCAACGTGGTAAGCGCCGCAATCTACTTGCTCCCAGATTTCAATTTCTGGGGTGCAATTGTCTGAACAATCTTCCACGTAAATCGTTTCACAGTAGGTTTCTCCTTCGCAAAAAGGAGAGATGTAGTAAGCACACACTGTGTACTCTCCTTCTTCAGGAAATTCATGCGTTATGAAGTGGCCACCTTGCTCGTATGCGCCGTCGCTGAAAGTCCATTCAACCGTTGCTCCGTCAACAAAAGAACCTAATTCGAACACCCCTGTAAGGCATTCGCTTGTTGCGAAAATAGCATCTGGACAGGTCGGAAGCGCTTCAAGACAGCCTTCCATTCCAACTCCTTCTTCTGTTTCGTAGAAGAAAAATGAGAATTCAGATTGACCGTCGTTGATGAAAATATCTTCAACTCCGTCCATTCCGCTTTCACTTGCAAATTCAAGGACGAAACACTCGCCCTCAATGCAAATTGAGAAAGGAAAATTGCTTTCCCCTGCAATGGTAATTAGCCCTTCATGTTGGCCTGCATTGTCGTATAAATTGTATGAAATAACTTCCGGAATAACGGCCTCTGCGTTAAAATCGATTGAAAACATCACATCCTCACAAGCGAGCAGTTCCGAAGACGTACCAGAGAGAATGATGAGTAGTAGAAGAAGAATTTTCTTCATGTCAGTTGTTGTTAAAAGGTGGAATCCGCTCAGATTCTACATAAAGACTCCTTCGATCTAAAAAGTGTTGCATGAAAAAGCCCCGAATTCTGACAATTCAGGGCTTGAAAATCTTGTATCGAACTCGCTATCAGTCCGTAAACCTTGGATCTGTCTCCATAACGTGTCCGCACTTTTTACAGGTGCGAAGATCTATTGAGTTATAGAATTCACGAAAACGTGGAAGAAAATCCTTCTCGATATTATCAAGTGGAAAGTAGGTTTCGTGCAATTTGTTGTTGCAATTGTCGCAGAACCACAACAGGCCATCTTTACCTGGCGCCGACTTTCTTTTGCGTTCAATTACAAGTCCAAGAGATCCTTCTGAGCGAATAGGCGAATGAGGCACTTTTCCTGGATGTAAGTACATGTCGCCAGCGGTTAACGGAATTTCGACTGCTTCACCGTCTTCTTGAATTTTAACGGTGATATCTCCTTCCAGTTGATAGAAGAGCTCTTCCGTTTCGTTATAGTGGTAGTCTTTCCTCGCGTTTGGTCCGGCAACGATCATGACGATGTAGTCTTCGCTTTCGACGTAGAGGTTTTTGTTGCCAACAGGTGGTTTCAATAACGCTCTATTATCTTCAATCCACTGATTTAAGTTAAAAGGTCTACGAATGGCCATGCGCTTAAGGTTTGTGTAAATATAAGCATCAAATATTGGATGTCCGCTTCTGTTTAGTAGAAGTGGTACTAACCAAGTAAACGCCCACGAAAATCAACAAAGCACATGTAACTCGTTCCCACGTAATATCGCCTGTGAAATCTTCTCCTCCCATTGCGGCATAGATGAAAGCGAAAACTGCAGCCAACAGGGGCTGAAGGTAAATGTAGACGCTGACCACCGTGGGCATCACGTGTTTCAATGCAAAAATATTCAAGAGGTACACCAAAAAAGTGGTGCAAATAATCACATATCCGATGCCCATCCAATGTTGATTTGTTAAGGCACTCCACTCAATTTCAGTTGCTTGACTAAACCCTACTGGGACAACCACCAGCCAACCAAAAAAGAATGCCCAGGCAATAACGGTGAGTGGCTTGTATTTCGACATCAAGGGCTTGACGATCACCAAGTAGATCCCATAAGACATGGCATTGATGAAAATCATGATGTCTCCCTGCCATGAAACGGTTTTGCTTTGGTCTGAACTGCTGAGTACCAGCAATGCAATAGCACCTATGGCTCCAATCGCGATTCCAGAAACTTTCCTCGACGTTATTTTCGATTTTAGAATGAAGGCTGAAGCAACTAGCACCAAGATTGGGTTACTGGTCATGATGATGGAAGCGTTGACTGGCGAAGTGTTGCTCAAGCCATTGAAGAAAAACAGTTGGTTGATGGCTACTCCTGTCAATCCGCAAAAAAACAACCGAAGTAAGTCCTTCTTCTCAATTCGTTCATAGTTCATGGAGTAAAGAATCCAGAACAACAGACCCGCCCCAGTTACCCGAAGTACAATGAACCCTGAGGGTCCAACAACATCTGGCATCAACCCTTTGGCCACGAGGTAATTCGCCCCGTAAAAAAGGGCTACTACGAAAAGGGAGATGTGAGCAAGTACCTTGGAAGACATCAGCTCAATTCCTCAATAATAGCTGCGGTCGTTTTCTTTGAATTTCCAATGAAAATTTTGCCGTTCAACAAGGTCACTGGTCTTTTTAAGAAGGTGTACTCTTCCAAGATGAACTTTCGGTAATCAGCTTCTTTTAAGTCCATGTCAGCCAAGCCCATTGAACGGTATTTCATGGCTTTCCTTGAGAAAAGTGCTTCATAAGACCCTGCCAACTGCTGCATTTCATCTACTTGCGCTTCCGTCATATTGCTGGTTTTGATATCCTGCAGTTCGAATCCGTTTTCTTCGGCTTTCAGCTCCGTTAGAATTCGTTTGCATGTGCTGCAAGTAGCGAGGTGGTAGATCTTCTTCATTTTTTCAAGTGTTGACGTAAATGTGCAATCAGGACCTTCAATCCCATGTCGTACGACACGTCATTAAAAACCGTCTGATTCGCTAGATGTTGATAGGGTTCAAGGAAATTTTTATCTGCCGGACGAACGTGGTGTTCCCACTGATAGCGTACTTCATTCTCTGGATAGCCACGTTCAACGTGATCTCGTTTTATTCGTCGCTCCAATCGAATTTCGGGGCTCGCGTGCAAGTATACTTTGTAATCTGCCAACCGTTGCACCTCGTTGTAGTGAAACACAAATAGGCCTTCGGTAATGATTATTGGTGAAGGCTTGGTAACGATCATAGCTGGAGTTACAGCCGGATTATTGAAGGTGTACTCAAGGCGTTCAATGGCGTTGCCTTTTTTCAAGTTCTTCAGATCGTTGGTGAACTCCTCTTCGTTAATGGACGTTGGAAGGTCAAAATTGACCCACCCGTTTTCGTCTTTTTGTTGTTCCTCAAATGGGCGGTAATAATTGTCTTGAGAAACAAGGCTGATTTCATCTTCTGAAAAAGCCTCCAAGAGCGCATTCAGGAAGGATGTTTTTCCACTAGCACTTCCTCCAGCGATACTTACGATGTATGGTGCATTATTCTCATTCACGCCCCAAAGATACAATCAATCGCCGATGTATGACTGCTTTTGAACTTCCCTGATTAACGCTTCTTTGCAGGCATCGTAATCATCTACAAAAATGAATGAGCCCGAACCTTCATTGGCTATTTCTGTCAAGGTTCTTCCTGCGAATTCAGTACTTCGAATACCGATCACACTTGTTTTTACTCCTTTTCGCTGATTCTTATCTACCATCTTGACCAATTTAGGTCTATCGGCATTTCGAAATGCACCATCTGTAGCCACTATGAGCTGGTTGTTCCCACCTTCAATAAAGTGTTCCTTGGCCATCTTGAAAGCGCCCTTGAACCCAATTAATCCAGCTGTCATGCCTCCGGCCTCCAACTCTTGAATGGCTTTTTCCAACGCCTCTTTTCGATCGCCAGAGGTCATATCTAGCACAACTGCCGCGTCAGACGCATAGGTCAGAAAGGCCACTTGATCTGTTGGACGCAACACTTCAACCAGGGAGAGCATACTTGCTTTCAACAAGTCCATCTTTCCTTTATTGGCCATGGACTGTGAAACATCAACTAAGAAAACTATGCTGTTACGGGTATACTGGTCTTCGGGCAAAATTGTACTTGTTACTACCACAGGTTCAGGAAGCACCGGCTCTGGCTTTTCTTCCTCAACTTCAATTGGCTCCGCTGGTACGATGACGATTTCGTCGCGGTCATCTTCTTCTTCTTCTTCTTCTTCGACCACAGCCACGGGCTCGGTAGTTGTTTCAGGAATAGGGCTGTTATCAATGTCTTCAGCTAAAATGTCCATTTCCCCGGGTGTCAATGCCAGCTCTATGTAGTTGTTTCTTCTATTGATGTATCCCGCAGTATCTGCTGAAGAATAGTTCTCCGCTTCGGCCATAACAAAATAGTACCCAACCGGAATTTGTTCTTCATAGTTTCCAGAACGATTCGTGGCGACATCCCTTTGGACACGTCCGTTTTCAATGATGCGCACACGCGCTCCTCGAATTGGATCACCCGTTCGGGCATTTATCACATGGATAAGAGTTGGCTCGTCATCACAGCAATCCTCTGGACGCTGTCTGAAATCTGGGCAGTTTGGGCTGTCTGTCCGATCTACATAATCAACATCAGCGCGAAGTTTGAGTACAATAGGCTTTTGCATGGAAGCGAAATACACTTCGACATCCTCCTTGAATGCCCCTGTTTTCAGCGGGTTAATTTTTATCCGAAGGGTAATTGTGCTGTCTGGGGCAATTCGCTTTGAACTCCAACGAATGGCGCACTCTCTGCTTACGTTTGAAGTAAGCACCATGGTTTCTTTCGCATCCAAATTGGTGAAATGCACATCGAGAACACGATCACTTCCTTTGACAATGACTCCATAATCCAACCGAGTAGCATCTGCGCTTACCTGCGCAGACGTATGTTGCAGCGTTAAAACCGAAAAAAGCAAAAGGACGAAGCGTATAGGCATACTGTAAGAACGAAGATTTGTACTTCTTTGTATGCACGAATCAAGCCAAATCATCTCGCATTGATTACTAAGTCAGCAATGGAACGGTCATTTCCGAGTCGTGGCACTTTATTCTGTCCACCCAATTTGCCACGTTGGCGCATCATTTCTTCAAAACTCCCTTTCTGAACACTTGATAAGATGGCAGTTCGAAGAACACTTCCCGTGATTAAGTCTCTGTAGTAAACATTTTGTTTACACATTTCACGGTCTAAGATTGACGCAAAATTCTCCATAGATGAAGGGAGTTGCTCAAACTCAACGATCCATTCATGATAAGGAAGACCTTCTTTTGGCGCTACTTCTGGAGCCACGTGAAATTCCCGAACTGAACATTTCATTTCAGCACAAGCTGTTGTCATTGCTTGTTCTACTTCTTCTGCAATTACATGCTCACCAAAAGCTGATGTAAAATGTTTGATTCTACCGGTTACTTTCACCCTTGGCGGATCCAGCGAAACAAAGCGTACCGTGTCTCCAATACTGTATCCCCAGAGGCCCGCATTGGTGTTCATAATCAATGCATAGTTGACTCCAACTTCCACTTCGTCTAAGGTTAACCTCTGCGGGTTATCGCTGAAATATTGGTCGGCTGGAATAAATTCGTACCACATTCCAGCATTGAAGTTGAGTAGCAAGCCTTCTTCATTCTGGGTGTCTTGATAAGCAACAAACCCTTCACTAGCAGGGTAGGTCTCGATGGCTGGGATTTGTTTTCCTACGAGGTCAACAAAGCGTGCACTGTAGGGCTCAAAGTTGACACCTCCATAGACGAACAATGAGAAATTTGGAAAGATATCTTTGATATGGGTTTTTCCCGTTCGTTCTATCAGTCGTTCGAAATACATCTGCACCCAAGAGGGGATTCCGCTGATGAGTGTCATGTTCTCATTGACTGTTTCGTCTACTATGGCGTCCAATTTCGTTTCCCAATCTTCTATGCTATTGGTTGCCATGGAAGGGAGTCGGTTTTTCTGCAAATAGCCCGGAACATGATGTGCTACAATACCAGAGAGCCTTCCGAAAGGAATACCACTAGCTAGGTCTTCCAGTTTTGGACTTCCTTGTAAGAAAATCATTTTCCCATCCACGAATTGGGCGTTTCCTGTTTCAGCGATGTAACTCAGTAGTGCATTTCTAGCGGCAGAAATATGGAACGGGACGCTTTCTTTGGTCAACGGAATGTATTTCATTCCAGAAGTGGTGCCACTCGTTTTACAGAAGTAGACCGGTTTTCCGGGCCAAAGCATATCTGCTTCTCCGTCCACAGCCCGAAGGATATACGGCTTTAAGTCTTCGTAGTCATTCACTCCTACGGCTTCCTGAAAATCTGCAGGCGACTGAATATCTTTGAAGTAGTGGTCCTTTCCGAACGTTGTATTCTGCGCTGTTCGAACCAATGACAAGAACTGATCTCGCTGGAGTTCAGCTGCGTTGTTCGCTTCGAGACGAAGTTTTTTCGCCACGGATTTTGCAAACGGTTTACTTAAAGCAGATTTAAATCCCATACCGGGTCAAAAGTAAATGAAAAAGCCGCTCCATATGAAGCGGCTTTTTCGTCCGGGTAATTATTGTCTAATGGTTCACAATAATCATTTTATTTTCTTTCACACCGTTTATTTCAAGGCTCACGATGTACCAGCCATTTTCGAGGTTACTCGTAGGCAGTTGTTCCGTATAGATTCCTGCTCCAAGATTTCCTAAAGGATGGGTATATACAATCTTGCCTAGCGCATCGAATATCTCAATAGACGTTTGTTGTTGTTTGCTCAAGTTGAATTGTACTTGAACTTGTGCGTCTGCTGGGTTGGGAAATAGGTTGAATGAAGCCGTTTCATCTGCATTTTCTTCCACGGTCACTACTGATCCGAAGTTCATCCTTACCATCGGAGTTCTCACGAGGTAGAACCACGAATTCGGATAAAACCTCACCATTGAAGTCAAAACCGGCGAGTCTCCTGAAACCGGGAAAAACACCTCACTCGGTCCGTCGGGAGTTCCTGCCACTACCAAGTAAGCTGAATCGCGGTCAAGACTAACTGGTTCTGGGAAAGGAATACTCATGAAGTTGTTATCTCCAGTGTTGTTATACGAGTAATTGGTTACCCCAAACTCTTCGGTTGTTGCCACCTCAGTAGCTACAATTCCCCCGTTGGTTTGCAGTCTGTAAATTTTCGCATAAACAGTGGCATCTGGATTCGTTCCTGCCCCGATTCCGATACTTACGGAATGTACTTGTTGATCATCGGCTGTGATAACAAAGAAGTTCCCTACTTCGTACGGCTCTCCCGCATAGAATTGGTCTGGTACATAAATACCTTCCGTTTCTAACATGTCACGAGAATACACAACATCAGTGACTTCGAAGTTCTTAATGGCATAGTTATTCTCTGGTGAATTGTCTTCTTGATCCTGCATCATGTCGAAGTGTACCGTGTACGGCACTTCATCAGAACTCAATGTGAAGTCATCGGTATGAAAATCATAATATCCATCAGGGTCCATGTCGATCGTTGGATCAGAAACTCCTGTGTAAACGGTATCCATTGTTTCTTCGTTTCGAAGCACCGTTTCAAGGTAACAGTTTGTCAATTCTTCGGTACCCCAGTTATAGACGTCCGCATTGAATTTAATGACCGCTTCCATTTCTGCAGGATACTGCGAGTATTCCATATACTCGTATCCTGTTTCATGTCCTTGATCTAACAGGTTAAAGTCTCCATAAGTCACAAAATCTACATTGTTATTGAACTCTTCTAGTTCGAACAACACGAGGTCATCAATCATCCAGAAATAGTAATTTCCGTCGAAGTAGATTTGAAGGCGTACATCGGCATTTCCTGCCAGTGCTTCTGTTACATTTATACGATCAAAGCGGTTCTTTTCACTTTCACCGCTGTTTTCAGGAACATCGTTAACCCATAGGTCCATCCATTCCCCACCATCAATGCTGTAACGAATCTTTTGTGTTGCTTGATAGTTTTTGCAGTATTGGTTCAGGCTCAGGCCAATTCTATCAAAGCTGGTTAAATCAATGCTCGGCGTTGTCAGCGTTGCAACGTGTGGGCCCGGTGCAGGACCTTGTCCGAATGATCCACAAGGACCGATGTTATCATCCCAGTAGTTGGAATCGAAGATGATGAATCCATTGTCGGCAGTTTCTGACTCAATTGGAAGTCCAAATAAACCATCATCGGCAACACAAGATCCTCGCGTTCCCACCTCAGTGGAAGGATTTGTGGAAGGTCCTCTGTATTCCCAAGCGGCAGCTTCGGGATCACTTTCGGCCACCCAATCTGCTGGGATGCCATTTTCAAAGTCTTCAGACCAGATGATTAGCTCACGCAGACCATCTTGGTGTAGTACGTCTTCTCGGGCGTCCAGATACATACCTGGAGCCGCTTGAATCGTCTGTTGTTGCGCCAATGCATTCAGCGAAAATAGCATGGAGAGCAACAGAATAGGGCAAATAACTTTCATTGAGAAATATTTACATGGTTTGAGGCTAAGATATTGCGACAATGTTACTCTTTCCTACGGTAAATGGCTGAAGAATTCGTCAGATTTTTCCTACAGTAACATGTTAACAAACAATGAGTTTGCCATAAACACTTTAGGTATTGGTTCAAACAAAAAGAGCCCAGGACAATGTCCTGGGCTCTTCATTATTGTGAGATGAGTGCTTATTTCGTCACCATCATTTTCTTCGTCAAACGAACGCCATCAACAACAAATGTATAGTTGTAGATTCCAGCGTTGTAATCGCTTACGTTCAACTCAACACGTGTTTCTCCGCTTGGAAGCGTACCCATGTCGCGCTGCTCGATCAAACGTCCTGCAAGATCACGTACTTCGAAAGAAACAGTGCGTGGAGATACTAGGAACAATTCAATCATTGTAGAGTTAGAAGCTGGGTTAGGAACGTTTTGCTTAACATCAATTCCGTTCAAGTTAGCCAACTCATCTACACCAACACGTGCACTTGTAATCAAGTGAACTGCTGGAGAAGCTATTTGAGATGTAAACCAGATGAAAGATCCGTCTCCTGCTTGCTGGTAAGCACCAGTAGAGTTATCTGTATCTGTGTTTGCAGTACCAACAACAGTCAATTCCAATTCAGACTCGAAATCGTTGATGATTCCAACAAAGTGGAACACATCGTTGTCAAATCCGTCAGTTGGGTTAGACGTTTCCATTGGAATTTCTTCTTCGAATGGGAAGTATACCAATTCAGCGTTTTCGATTGAAGTAGGTACCCATTCTGGAACAGTGTTGTGGAAAGCTACTTCGTAGCTTGCATCGTTCAATGCTACTCCTGGCTCCAACGTGTAGAAACGCAATTCGAATTCGATGAATTCGTCTGGTCCGCTTGCCGTGTTAGGTCCGAAAGCAACAAGTGCTCCGTATGCCATTGTTCCTTCGTTCGGTGCTAGGTAGAAGTTACCGTAACCTGTTGGCTCGAAATCACCGCTATCAGCCACACGTGGTGTGAACTCAGTATCCCACTCAGCTTCCACTTCGTGAGCGTACTCATCTGCAGTGAATTCAATATCACGAGATCGTACGTTGTTGTCTGCCGTTTCATCATCTTCGTCCTGAGAAAGGGTAGCTCTAACTGTGTAGATTTCCATTTCAGTTGGTACGAATCCTGTTTCTAGGTACAATGTATCCTGAAGGTTTGCAGGACAATCTTCAGCGTTTGCAGCAGAAGGTGCCGTGAAAGCATCAGAAGAAACTGTTGCAACAACAGCGTCAGTTGCATCAAGAACATCAACAGTGATTACTACGTTTGTTTGGTCAGCAGAACCAGCGTTACGATAGATAACACCAGCAGTCAAACCACCATCAGCAGCTTGGAACGCCTGCTCCATAGGTACTTTAGAGTATTCGAAGTAGTTGAAGATATCACCAGTAGAAACCTGTGTGATCGCCATATCGTTTACTGATTCTAGCTCGTAGATTACGATGTCATCAATTCCCCAGTAGTAGTGAGAGTAACCGTTTCCAGTAATTGGATTCTGAAGGTAAGAGAAACGGATTGTAACGTCAGACTCACCAGCAGCAACACAAGAAATATCAACTGCAGTTGGAAGTGGGTTTGCAGAAGCAACGTTCGCAGACTCGATGAAATCACCGTGCGCTGGGAAAGTTACCCAAGTAGCACCACCATCAATAGATACTTCCAAGAATACTGGAGCAAATGGGAAGCAGCAGTAGCGGAAGTATTGTTCCCACTCTACAATTACAGATTCCAATCCGCCCATGTCCATTGAAGGAGAAGCGATCCATCCTTCAGTGTCTTCAACACCATCAGCAACAGGTGTATTGAATGCATCAGCATCAAAAATCACCCATCCGTTATCAGCTGTAGTAGAAGCCAATGCACCGATGTTAGTTGAGAATTCACCTGCAGGACTGTTGCCATCAGCAACCATCCAGATAGAGTTGCCTCCTGTATCTTCGATGGTCCATCCACCGAAACCATTGTTTCCGTCTAATCCGTTTGCGAAATCCTCAGAGAAGAAGATTGCTCCTCCACGATCCTGACGTAGTTCAATTAGATCCATTCCTTGACGACGCGCTTGAGATGCTTCTTGCTCCGT
>JAQWQB010000105.1 GCA_029245065.1 Flavobacteriales bacterium
GACATTTCAGACGGCTTGGCTTCTGAGCTCTTGCATTTGTGTTCAGAATCTGGACTCGGTTGCAAGCTGCACGAAGACAAGATCCCCATTGATCAGCAAACGTTTGACACGGCCATGGACTTCAATTTGGACCCAACACTGTGTGCATTAAGCGGGGGCGAAGACTATGAATTGCTCTTCACCATCAACCAAGAGAATTACGAGAAGATTAAAGGCGACGCTCATTTCACCGTTATTGGGTACATGACTGACAAGAGTCAGGGCTATAACATGGTCTTGAAGAATGAGGGCGAAGTGCCGTTGCAAGCGCAGGGGTGGGATTCGTTTTTAGGGAAATAGTCCGCCTACGCCTCCTCCTTCGCCAAGGCTTCGGCGGATGCTTCGGCGGATGCGACGTCTTTTGTAGCCACGAGCCTAGCTCGTGGTTCTTTAAACGGAACAAAACGCTAGAGCGTACGAAGAGGTCACTGAGTTTATCGAAGTGTCGAAGTGTCGAAGTGCATTTTTCCACCTTTTTTCTTCAAAAGGTGGAGCCAAAACCGTGACGCATCACCTTCCCTTCAATTTCTACACTTTACTCCTATTAGAATGCAAACTCACCTTGGATCATCATTTATCGTATTACTCAACGCTTTTAGCCAAGGCTTAGACACTGCATTCTAATCACGGAGTTTCAGCGTGAAATTGTACGGGTCAGGTGATAAAGTCAGGCCTGTAGTATGAATCAACCAAATTGGATGATTTGAAACCATCACCCTGCAGGGTTGGCTCACGAGCCGAACTTTCCGGTAAAGATTATTTTTTTCCACCTTTTTTCTTCACGGTCGCTTCAGCTGAAGCTTTAGCGAAAGCTGAAGCGATAACCATTTTCTACAACTAAAGTTCAATGAGATGAGGTCACTGAGTTTATCGAAGTGCCGAAATCTCGAATCGAACATCTTAAAAGGTCAATAAAAAAATAAAAAGCCCGAAGAAATTCTTCGGGCTTTTATATCTAAGAAGATTGATACTTACAGTTTCAAAGCACGCTTCACATATTCTTGTCCGTCAACGATAAGGGAGTAAAAATAAATTCAACTTTCAAGGTTAGAGGCATCCCATTGGAATTGGTAATCACCTGCTTCTTTAGCGCCATTGTTAAATGTTTCAATGATTCTTCCTGCTTGATCAAGGATAACCACTTGAGCTTCGCAAGCGCAACCTACCGTGTAAGAAATGGTTGTGGTGCGCTGAAATGGATTCGGATAATTTTGGTCCAATGCCGTTTCTTTCACGTCCATGAAGATGTTAAAGTCCTCCGTTTCATTGCTCTTGGTATCAGCGCTGCAGCACGCTGAAACAACGTCCATTAGGTCATTGATTTGTGCTGCTTGTTGATCAATGAGTTCTTGTTGTTCTTGGGTGGCTTTGATGAGGATTGGGATGAGTTCAGTGTAATTCACTGATTTGAACGAAACGGCCTCTCCGATAAGTTCTCCTTCGTCATCATATTTAGCAGGACGGTTCACTTCTGTAACTGCATCTGGTAATACTTCTTCCAGCTGTTGAGCAATTACACCATAGTGGAGGCGAGTAAGCACCAATGTAAGGCCAATGAGAATGCACGTAAAAAGTGAAATTGTTTTCGTCATGGGCTTGTTCTAATGCCAACAACAAAACTAGGCGAATTCGTAGAACCGAAGATAGTTAAGCCTGCGCTTTCTTCTGCTCCTTCGCCCACTCCAAGAAATCAAAGTATTCAAAAACCGGACGTTCGAACGGGTCTTTCTTCAACTCTTCTAATTCACTCACCAGTTGTGAAATGAGTTTTTGCTCGTCGGCTTTGGACGTTGCCTTCAAGTGGTTATTCACAAATTTCAGCATCACTGTTTCAAACTGGTAAACACGCTCACGCGTCTCCAGAAAACGCTGGGTACTGCGCATAGCGTATGGCATGAGGCTTCTGTTGCCCAGCTGCATGTGGATGATGAGGTTCAGTACCTGCCCCATGCAGTGAATGTCTTGCGTTTTATCGATCTCAATGTTATTCAACAACTGGTTCACCCATTTGAGTGCTTCATTTGGGTGGCCCGCTTTGAAGAATAATACCGCAATATTTAAGTAGAACGATGCTTTTCGTACACTACTCAATTTCTTGTCGTATTTGATCAAGCCATCTTCAATGGTTGAAACCAATTTGATTCCTTCTTCGAAGTTTCCTCTGTCTGTATGCAACGCTAATTCAATACTGTTGGACAGCGCGAAGATTTTAATGGTCAAATCAGCATCTCCTTTGGCGTCCATAATTACAGGAAGACTCCGCAGGCGTTCGAGGTTTTGAAAAGCCTCTTCTTCTTTCCCAAGTTTGTTCCCCACGTAAATAGCGTTGGTCAACGTAGTGATTACAAATGATTTATCTTCCTTGAAGAGGTGTGGCTTGGACTCTATCAACGCCAGGTTGTCCATCAAGTAAGGGTAGGAAGCCTTTTCCTCTCCTGTTCCGAAATGAAATGCACTGAACAAATGATTAAGCATGTAGGCATTCTCTGTAAGCATGCCTTCTTTTTCTTGCTTCAATGCCAGTTCATCCAGCATCTTCTTGTACTTCGCTAACTCTTTTTTACTTCGCGCTTTCCCACGGACATACAAATTGCTGAAGATTCTACTTTTCACATTCCACAACTGATTGTAGGTATCAATTCGAGCCGTCATTATTTGATCTTCCGCCAAAATTGATTTCAGTTCTTTTTTACCAAGTGCTTCGTACTGGTCTTTCTCAAGCAGCTTCTTTTCCCACCGCGAGATCTCTATTAGACTTGTAATCTTTTCATGCTTTTCTGCTTGCTTCCTCGCCGACCGAAATAAACGTTTACTTTGGTTGTAGAGTCCTTTTTTATAGAGGATTTCTGCCGCGTGAATCTGACGTTTGATTTGTGCGTCGGCAGAACTGTTCGCGTGGTAGGTGTCTAAGCTTTTAAGGATGGAGTTGTACAGCCTGTTTTTTGATATGCTAAACCTGTTCACAAAGGCTTCATTCTTAAACTTGGTGAGCAATTCCGCTTCATCATACACTTCTTGTGCGGCAATGGCATCAAACAACTTCTCGTAGTTGTTCTCGTCGCCAATCACATGGCGTGAAGCAAACACCTTAAAGTACCTTTTTTCAGGTTTCGTTAACGATTGGATTAATTCATGGAGGTTGGAGGAGGCTACATTGCTCATAAGCTTACATTTAATATCAGGTGATGGTACGGGTGTAACTAAAGATATAATAAAACTCAAAAATCAACTTGTTAGCAGTGTAATATATAAAATGATATATAACAGTTTTAAGAGATCATTTGGGTTGACACTTCGACGGGCTCAGTGACCTGTTCAACGGATTAGAGGTAACGAATTATAGCAAGCGATTGTATGTAGTGAGGTCCCTGAGCTTGTCGAAGGGTTGGTGAATCAAAGAAATCTGTAGTTAATAATTGTATTTGGCACTTCGACAAGCTCAGTGACCTGTCAAAAACTTCGACACTTGGATCAACTCAGAGACCTCTTCTATATTCAACCACCCCTAACCTAAATTCTGTAATAGTTATAAATATTCTGAGACACCTTCAGATTAACCACCTTCTGAAGATCTTCCACCGAAGCCTTTTTAATCTTCTCAACGGTTTTAAAATGGTCTAGCAGTTTACGCGCGGTGGTCATGCCAACCCCCTCCACATCTGTTAGGGAGGTTTTGAGCGCGGCCTTGCTTCGCTTGTTGCGGTGATGACTTAGTGAAAAACGGTGGGCTTCATTTCGCAGCTGCTGGATTAACTTCAAGGATTCAGAGCGTTTGTCGATGTAGATGGGAATGCTGTCTCCTGGGAAGAATATTTCTTCCAATCGCTTGGCGATGCCGATGACTGCAAGTTGGCCCCGTAGTCCTAATGCGTCAATGGCTTTCATGGAGGAGCTCAACTGTCCTTTCCCTCCATCAATAATGACCAACTGGGGCAATGGTTCTCCCTCATCTCGCAGTCGTTTGTACCTCCTGTAAACCACCTCTTCCATGCTGGCGAAGTCGTCTGGACCAACAACGGTCTTGATGTTGAACTTGCGGTAATCTTGTTTGGACGGTTTCGCGTTTTTGAAGACCACGCAGGCAGAAGCCGGATTGGTTCCTTGGATGTTGGAGTTGTCAAAGCATTCAATGTGCACAGGGAGTTCTGTCAGACGAAGATCTGCTTTCATGGTTTCAAGAATACGCTTGGTGTGCGCTTCTGGATCCACCATCTCTTGCATCTTGTGCTTGTCGCGCATGAAGTATTTCGCGTTGCGCATCGACAAGTCCAGCAGCTTGCGCTTATCGCCTCGCTGCGGAACGTGAAATTGCACTTCAGGAATGTCCAGTTGCACTTCTGATGAGATGAGCACTTGTTTCGCACTGCTCTGCGCTTGCTCACGCACTGCAACAATGACGTGCTCTAGCAATTCAGCATCGGTTTCTTCCAAACGCTTTTTCACCTCAACGGTATGTCCTTGCACAATGGAACCATTCATGACTTTCATGTAGTTCACATAGCCACTTTTCTTGTCAGAAATAATGGAAAAGACCTCTGTATTGTGAATGCTGGCGTGCACAATGGTGCTTTTTGCCTGGAAACGTTCCAGAATATCAACACGGTTCTTGATGGCTGCCGCCTGCTCAAATTCCATGTTGGCCGCACTTTCAGCCATTTTAACTTTCAACGTCTTCACCACCTCAACATAATCTCCCTTGATGATGTTTCGAATGGCATCTACATTCTGGTTGTAATGCTTTTCAGACATCTTGCCCTCGCATGGGCCCAAGCAATTTCCTAAATGGTATTCCAGGCAGACCTTGAACTTCCCGGCATCAATGTTCTCCTGACTCAAGTTGTACTTACAGGTACGAATGGGGTAGAGTTTCTTGATGAGGTCAAGGAGCGCATGCATCGCTTTGACGTTGGCATAAGGACCGTAATATTCTGATCCGTCTTTGATCAATTGCCGGGTCGGGAAAATGCGGGGAAACCGCTCTTTCTTGATTACAATGGACGGGTACGACTTGTCGTCTTTGAGCGCGATGTTGTATTTCGGCTGGTATTTCTTGATCAAGCTATTTTCCAGCAAAAGCGCATCGAACTCTGTTTCCACGACCATGAATTTGATATCGTGGATGCGTTTGACAAGCAGACGTGTTTTCCCGTTTTCGTACTTATTTTTATTGAAATAGGACGAAACCCGCTTTTTGATATCCTTCGCTTTCCCAACATAGAGGAGTTGTCCGTCTACGTCGAAATGCTGATAGACCCCCGGTTTGTTCGGGAGTCTTTTCAGCAATTGTTTTATGTGTTCGGGCGTTTCCACCTTGCAAAATTACGAAGATGAAGTGACGTATCGGCATCGCCGCATTTTATGCGGAGTGATGATTCTCAGAAAAAACCTCAATGGCGCACAACGAACCGCTCGGCAATTTGTTCCGAGGTCACGATGTACAAACCATCAGACCAATCCCCAGTCTGAATGGTCGTTTTTCCATTCAACGTGCCACTCCACATCAGCGCTCCATGTACCGAATAGATTTCAGCCTGCTGGACGCCGTTGTTGGCCAGTGCAATGGTGATGTTGCTGTTCGTTGGGTTGGGATAAAGCGAAACAATCACTGCCTGATCCTCTTCAACATCAACGCCATCATTGCTGCTGCCCAAGGTCTGTCCTTGTTGAATAAAGTCGCCTGTTCCATTCGGAGAGCGGGCGAAGGCAACATCTGTTGTTTGGTCTCCGAACTCAATGAGGTCAACGATTTCGTTTTCCGCATTTAAGAGCACAACCGTTTCACCATTGCCATCCAATTTGAAATTGGCGTGGTAAGGTCCGTCAGCTACATCTTCATCTGCCCAGATCACCAGGTATTCATCTGGCTGCAAGATGTATCCTTCAGGGATAGGCCATTTATCTAAGTTCCACAGGTTATCTGTGAGGTGATACCCTGTTAAATCAATGGCTTCAGTGCCCTTGTTGTACAATTCGATCCAATCATCTGCTTCGTCTGTTTCGTCGAAAACGGCTTCATCGTTTTTGGCCATTAATTCGTTGATGACTACATCTGCACTTTCAGCAAACAGGGCTTCGGTAACGTAGTAGTAGGTGTCGTGTTCAGCTCCTTTTGGTGAGTACACGCGAGATTCAGCGCCGTTGTCAGCAACCGTTTCAACGTAGAAGCGCACTACTGTTCCGGCTGGTTGACCTGGAAGCATAGCAGTATAGTTCCCACCTTCGGCAGTCATTTCGATTTTAGTAAAGTTTCCAACGAGTTCGTTGCTCCAGAAGAGATTTACGAGCGAAGGCATTCCTTCAACACCAGCAGTAATGGTAGTTCCTTCGAGCGCATCTGGATTCACCCATTCGCCCCCTTCAGAAGTCATAGAAACCGATGCAATAGCAACACCTTCTTCAGCGACTTCGTTGTTTGAAAGAATGAATTCGTAACGCTCTTCAGCCCAAGATTGAAGTGCTTCCACTTCATTCACAAATTGGTTGTAGGTGTATATTTTCTTGGGGTCATCTTCTACTTGCTGGTCAATCAGCGCAGACCAAGAGGTCAGAATTTCATCGATGGCTGTTGGGTTCATTACTTCGTCAAGAAGCACACGCATGTGCGCTAGGTAGCGTTGTCTGTATTCGTCTACTTGAAGCATGCGGTGCAACAAGGGGTAGTTCTCATCGTCGGCATTGTAAAATGCGCTCCAGTTCACAAACTCATCCTCCATGACCGTGTTTCCATCGTATTCCAACGGAGTCATTCGTCCGGTTTCTGGTTCCCAATAAAGGAAGTAATCCATTTTACCTTTGTAGCAGTAGCCGTCGTCATCTGAAAAGAGAATTTCAGAAGCCAAGAACCAAAGCGTACGGTCTACATCCAGCACGGCAGGAAGTTCAGTTGAGAGCTGATCAATTGGCGTGTTTTCAAGAACATCACACGTTTGGATGAGGGCATCCCACGGATTGTCTACACTGGTTGTTTTCAAGGTGTAGTACTCTTCGTAGTCATCGGCATTCGCACCGAGGTAGTTCAGCGCTGCGGTGCCGTCGCCCCACTGGCCACCGCCACCACCTCCGCCGCCACCACCACCTCCGCCGCCGCCACCTGGGCCTCCGGTGTCAGTGTCGCTATCAGCACGCCATCTTGTTCCTGATGAGCTTAAAAACCACTCGTCGATGAATTCTGAATTGAGCTGTTCCACATTTGGGTACAACCCCCAGTCTTCACCATTGAGAAACAGGTGCATGTAGGCAGATTGAGCCGTTGGAATATGCTTTCTGATAAGTCGTTGGTATAAGAACTCTCTCATGAAAGAGGGGTCGAAAAATGAATTTTGAAGGTTCATCGCTTCGTATCCATTGAGGTCTTGATCATCAATCCACTCATCAAATTTGATGTTGAATGATTTCTTGTCCGTATTGTTCATGAAGTACGACGTCTGTCCTTTAAAGCGCACACCCGTCTGCGGAATTACTTCTCCATTGCACGAAACGGTAGCTTCAATGGCAATTTGGTCATCGTAATTATCTTCCAATTGATTCCACCAATCTGATTGCTCAAAAGTGATTTCAATGGTTTTGATGTCGTACGGGTCGTATAAATCATCTCCGTCAATACCACCTATTGTTAAGCGGTGTTCCGTTTCATTGATGGTCCATTGATAAGGCAAGTTCTGGGCGAAACTTGACAGCATAGCCATAGCGGCAAATGCTGTTAAAAGGCATTTAACATTCATAGATTCTCTCATAAGGTTCTCACACAGTGAGACGGCCAAATTATGGAAAGGTTTAAATGCGTGGGAGATTTTTTTGGATGGCTCGTGAAGAAAAAGGTGGAAAGAAACGTTTTACCTAAATGGTCGGCTAGTGAGCCGACCCTGCAAATCGTTGGAGAACCGAACGGTTAATCCGTTTATTTGAAAACCACTCACTACCTTTGAATTATGAACTTTGTCACGGGCGGAACAGGATTGGTTGGAATGCACCTCATTGCGAACCTTATTAAAAAGGGAGAGCCCGTTCGCGCGTTGCATCGAAAGGGGTCCAACTTAGCACCCGTCAAAGCCTTTTTGAAACACACGTTGCAAAGTGATTTTCAACCTGAGTGGGTAGAAGGAGAGTTGGCCGATGTAGGTTCATTGGAGGAAGCGATGTCTGATGTGCAGACGGTTTTTCACGCGGCGGCCCTGGTTTCTTTTCACCGCAAAGACCGCCAAGCCTTGTATGAAGTGAATGTGCAAGGAACAGCCAACATGGTGAACTTGGCACTTTCTGAGGGCGTTTCTAAATTCGTTTACATCAGCTCGGTAGCTGCATTGGGACGAAAAGATGAGCTAGAGCCTGTGAATGAGAAGACCGAATGGAAAGACGGGCCGGAATTGACGCATTATTCCAAAAGCAAGCACATGGCTGAACGAGAAGTTTGGCGCGGACATGAAGAGGGGTTGGATGTTGTTATTGTGAATCCAGGAATCATTGTTGGTATTGGAGATTTTACGCGTAGTTCTGCTGAAATTTACCACCAAGTCGATAAAGGAATCCCCTATTATCCTCCAGGTGCGAACGGTTTCGTGGCCGTTGAGGATGTCTCAGATGCATGCTTTCATTTACTTGAAAATGGCCCATTGAATGAACGCTTTTTGTTGGTCGGTGCTCACATGCCGTTGAAGGTGTTGTTTGAAAAAGTAGCAAAGTCACTCCACAAAGAGGCGCCTCAAAAGGAGGCCCCCGCTTGGCTCATGGGACTCGTTTGGCGCTTATCGCGTTTGGCGGAATTCGTCACCAGAAAACGTGGATTCGTCACCAAAGAAGGCGTTCGCAACGCACAGAAGAAATACGCCTACGACACTTCAAAACTGTTGGAACAAACGTCGTTTACCTACCGCGATATTGACGCGGTTATTGCAGAAACAGGCGCGTATTACCGTGCTCAGCAGGCCACTTAATGGTTCCAATGTGAAATTGCGTTAACGAAATACGAATTTCGGGTTGGCTTCGTTAGAGCTAACACAACCCGATACCATGAATTCAACACCTCGCAGTTACCGCTGGCTTTTTCTCCTTGCAGCTCCAACAGCATTGGCCATTTTGCTGTTGATGGCCCGCATAGTCTACACCAAGGATTTTACTTTTTTATTCCTCGTCTGGAATTTGTTCTTAGCATTCATTCCACTGGGTTTGGCGCTTATCATCAAACGGATCAATGCCCGTGTGCACCGCATGTTGTTTTATCCGTTGTTGGGAATATGGTTGCTCTTTTTACCTAACGCACCCTACATCTTAACAGACCTGCTTCACTTGCATTACGATCACGACATGCCCGTGTGGTTTGATATGACCATGATTCTCACCTTCGCTTGGAGCGGATTGGTTGCAGGATTTTACTCGCTTCTGTGGGTACAAGACTGCATTGAAGTGCGGTTTCGAGGCCGTGTATGGGTTGGGAGGTTGTTCGCCGTACTGACCGTGTTCGCCTCTGCCTATGGTATTTACTTAGGGCGTTTTCTTCGGTGGAACAGCTGGGATATCATTGAAGCTCCAGGGATGTTAGTGGAAGAAATAATCCACAGCTTGACCCATTCAAGCGAACTGCTTCATACCTATGGTTTTACCCTGAGTTTTGGGTTCCTTTTGCTCTTCATGTACCTCATGGCGAACGGGCTTAAGATGAACTCAGATCGGAAGGCGGTCAGAGAATCAGCGTGATTCCCATTTCACTTCCTATATTTGCAGCAAGATTATACCCGTGGAAGACAGTTTAGTCATCATACCAACGTACAACGAAAAGGAAAATGTGGAGCGTATTATACGCAAAGTATTTTCCTTCGAACACCCGTTTCATATCTTGATTGTTGACGACGGCTCCCCAGATGGAACCGCAGACATTGTTAAGAAATTGATGCAAGAGTTTTCTGGAAGACTCCACATATTGGAGCGCGAAGGAAAGCAAGGGTTGGGAACCGCTTACATTGCAGGTTTTCGTTTTGGAATCGAAAAGAAGTACGACTACATCTTTGAGATGGATGCTGATTTCTCCCACAATCCAGAAGACCTTATTCGCCTCCGCCAAGCATGTGTTGACGGGGCAGATTTCGCCATTGGTTCACGCTATGTGAAAGGCGGAAACGTTGAGAATTGGCCGAAGAACCGGGTGTTGATGAGCTTTTTTGCCAGCGTCTATGTCAACACCATTTTATGGATGGGAATTCGTGATTGTACCGCCGGTTTTAAGTGTTACAAACGCGCAGTTCTGGAGGCTGTTGAACTCGATAAAATTCGATTCATTGGGTATGCCTTCCAAATTGAAATGAAGTACAAAGCCCAACGACTTGGGTTCAAAGCGGCTGAAGTGCCTATTACCTTCATCGATCGCCAGTTTGGTGAAAGCAAGATGAGTATGGGGATTTTTAAGGAAGCTTTTTGGGGTGTCCTCCGCATGCGTTTTATGAAAGTAAGGCGCGCAAATTAATTACGATTTATGTCTACGCTATTTAAGAATGTAACGCTCATTAACGAAGGAACGGTGCGAAAAGCGCACGTCTTGGTTCGTGATCAGCGAATCCAAACGGTTGATTTTTCATGCACCATTGAGCCGCCTGTGAAGCAAACAGTGGAGGGTGAAGGAAAATACTTGATGGCAGGAGCCATTGATGATCAGGTGCACTTCAGGGAGCCCGGATTGACCCATAAAGCGGAAATAGCCACGGAATCAAGAGCAGCTGTTGCTGGAGGAATTACCTCTTTTATGGAAATGCCGAATACGGTGCCAAACGCTCTTACTCAAGAACTCTTACAAGATAAGTACGATCGCGCTGCAGAGGTTTCGCCCGCTAACTACTCGTTCTTTATGGGAGCCAGCAACGAGAACATTAAGGACGTGCTCAAAACGGATCCGAAAACGGTTTGTGGAGTGAAAATTTTCATGGGCTCTTCAACCGGAAACATGCTGGTTGACGACCGCACGGTCTTGGAAGGAATCTTCAGCGAATGTCCGATGTTGATTGCGACCCACTGCGAAGATGAGGCCACCATTCAAGCCAACATTGCGAAGGCAAAGGCCACCTACGGTGAAAATGTGCCGATGAGCCAGCATCCGTATATCCGTTCGGAAGAGGCTTGTTACAAGAGTTCTTCTTTGGCGGTGGAACTCGCAACGAAATACAACACCCGTTTGCACATTTTGCACATTAGCACGGCGAAGGAATTGTCGCTTTTCAGAAATGATATTCCACTTGAGGAAAAACGCATTACGGCTGAAGCATGCATTCATCACCTCTGGTTTAGCGAAGAAAACTACATTGAAAAAGGGACACATATTAAGTGGAACCCGGCGGTGAAAAAGAAGTCAGATAGAGCAGCCATTCGCGAAGCACTGCTTGACGGACGAATTGACGTAGTGGCTACAGATCACGCGCCGCATACGTTGCAAGAGAAGTCTGGCACCTACTTCAACGCTCCTTCAGGTGGCCCATTGGTGCAGCATTCTGTAGTGGCGATGTTGGCGTTGGCAGACCAAGGAGTGATTGAATTGACAGATGTACCACGATTGATGGCGCATGATGTAGCACGCTGTTTTCAGTTGGCTGAACGTGGCTATGTGCGTGAAGGCTACTATGCTGATTTGGTCTTGATTGATCCTTCTACCTCTTGGACCGTTTCAAAGTCCAACATCTTGTACAAGTGTGGTTGGTCGCCTTTTGAAGGAACGGCGTTCGAAAACAAAGTGGCTGGAACATGGGTCAACGGGGAACAGGTATACGATGGGGAGCGCGTAACAGATAACCCTGTTGGAAAGCGTTTAACATTTGACCGATGAAGTGGCTGATCCCGTTGATTTTTCTAGTTCTTGTTGCCTGCGGCGAAGAGCAACCTGAGCAACCGCCTGGTGCGTTGGACAGGGCTAAGTTTGTGCAGGTGCTTGCTGATATTGAACTTATTGAGGGGATTTCCAAGCACAAGATTATTCGCAATGACGATCCAGAGACCCGCATCAAGGGCTATTACCGAGATGTGTTTGAAAAGCACCAAGTGAGTGATTCAGCTTTCAAGATCACCTACGACTGGTATTATTCTCAGCCCGCGGAAATGCTCATCATTTACGATGAGGTGCTCATGGAACTCAAAATGAAAGAAGAAGGCTACAAGCCTGAAGCAGAAGGTTAACTGTTCATGTAAAGGAAGCTAATTTCTTCCTTGGTCAATTCACGCCATCTGCCTCGTGGAAGGTCTTTTTTGGTCAATCCACAGAACATCACACGGTCAAGTTTTTGCACATGGTATCCGAAGTGCTCGAATATTCTTCGCACGATGCGGTTTCGTCCTGAATGGATTTCAATACCTACTTCGTGTAAGTTGGAGCCATCGCCTACAAATGCAACATTATCTGCTTTGATGATGCCATCTTCCAGCTCGATTCCTTCCTTGATTTGATTCAGGTGGTGTTGTTGCACCTTTTGTTTCAAGGTAATGTGGTACAATTTGCTCACTCCGTGTGTAGGGTGTAGCAGGCGCTTTGTTAATTCACCATCGTTGGTGAAGAGGAGCAAACCAGTTGTCATGCGGTCCAATCTTCCCACCGGATACACACGTTCTTTCGTAGCCCCTTTCACGAGCGACATCACCGTTCTTCTTCCCATGGGATCATCCATGGTGGTAATGAAGTTTTTTGGTTTGTTGAGAATGATGTACTGCTTGCGTTCAGGCTTGATGCTGTGTCCGTCGTACTTCACCACATCTCCCGGGAACACCTTCGTTCCCAGTTCAGTAACGATTTTTCCATTGATGCTTACTACACCAGAAGCGATCATTACGTCGGCTTCACGTCTAGAACACACACCGCTGTTAGAGATGTACTTGTTCAGGCGAATGGGATCGTTGTCGCTAGGGGCTTTACCAGCTTTTTTGGCAGGTTTCGGCTTAGGCTTTGCCTTTCCGCGGAATTTACCACCTTCAGATGGGTAGTCTTTCTTTCCTTTTCCGGAATCGAAATTCCCTGATTTGCGTGCTGGTTTCTTCATTTCTCTTCTAATGCAGTATGCAAAAGTACTAAGAACAATGGTCAGAGCATCGGAAAGAAGGCATTTTCGATGTGTTCCAACGATTTATGTTGTGCATTGTGGATTATGGAGATGATGTCGAACCGTGCATTGAGGTGGTCATCGGCATGTTTGTTCAGGTAATGGTGCGCGGCTTTGATCACCCGTCGTTGCTTGTCTTTGCTCACAAATTGAAAGGGTTTTCCGCCCCAATCGTTGTCTCTCAGTTTCACCTCTACGAAGCAAATATCTTCTTCTTTTTGGGCGATGAGATCTATTTCATTTCGTCCGAACCGCCATTGTTTGGCGAGGATGGTGTATCCGTTTTGTACGAGGTGTTCGGAGGCGAGTTGTTCCCCAAGGTTTCCTTTTTCGGTGGTTGTCATGGGGTGAAGGTGGGGGAAAAGGGGGGTGGTTCGACAAGGGATTTGTGGGCGTTGGGGATTGTTTTGTAGATGGGTCGGCTGGTGAGCCGACCCTGCAAGCCGACCCTGCTGGCGGATATTTGTTCTGTTGCGCCGCATAAAATGCGGTGTTGAGTAAAGGTCACCGAGAAGAGGTCACTGAGTTTATCGAAGTGTCGAAGTACCGAAATCTGGGTGAGATTAATGAACATGGTTGAATTCGTCAACGAGGCTTCGACGAGCTCAGCCACCTATAGGAGCTAACACACCAAAGGTGATTGAACCTCCGCCGTAGCTTTAGCGAAGGCGGATGCTGACGAAATACCTTATATTTCTCCTATCCAACGTATTATTGCGTTATAGACTAGACAGAGATGACTGATGTATCTGAGGTAGAATGGCATATTGTATGGGACATTTTCAGAGAATTTGTGCTTCCTCACTCAGGCACGCTGATATTGAATGTGGTTCTTTTTGGAGTGCTGGGAGTGGTTGTTTCCATTATTTATGCGGTCATCTTATACAAGAAGGGTGTTTTTAGAAGGAAGCCGAAGTACTACAATTGGTCGGTGAAACTGTACTACCCATTGTTGATAGGAGGGATTATTTTCTTCTTCGGACAAGTAGGTTTTGTGAGGGGGGTCTATAAGATTATTGATAATGAAAAGGACGTGGTTGTTACGGGCATTTAGAATGCTTCATTGCAGGCTGTTCCGAATACTTTAGGGTTGTACCAGATAAAACCGACAACGGTTGGTACGAGTGCTGCTAGGAGCACAAAGAGTAGATTTGGCATATCGTATTTGTTTTTTTTGGACAACCAGAAGGTAGCCAAAAGAACGAGATACTCTTTTCCAATCAGGTCAATTTATGCCCGTTGAAGCTGTTAATTTCTATTCCAGACACGGACGCTCCGCTTGCGTGTGTCCGCTCCTTTAAAGCACCACCACTTGATGCCGTGACAGCGCCTCCCCATCCTGAACCACCAAGAAATAAGCCCCTCCAGCGAGTTGGTTAACTGGAACAATTCGCCCCGTTCCGCTTAAAACTTGCGTACCCAGCTGATTGAAGAGTGTCCAACTTGATGTTGTTGACGCACCCTTGATCTCAAAGTTGGTGCTACTTGGGTTAGGGTATACAGAAACGTCATTCGTTTGTTCCTCTTCAACGGAGTCAGGAAAATCGCAAAACAAGAAGTCAAGCACCTCCCATAGTTCAACATTGAAGGTCACCGGTAAAAGGGAATTATCAGGAGAGCTGCCCATGCGAATAAGCACCAAATCCATAGAAGGAACAACATGTATGACTTGGGAGTCAGCGCCAAGTGCGGCGAACATGTCGTCAGGAGCTGAAGGCACCATGGACCCGGGTATTTCAAGTTGAATTCCCGGCAGTTGATACGAATCATAGCCATTCAACCACCACAAATACCCGTAACTCTCATTCAAGTCTTGTGTTGGATTCACCATCTCTTGGAAGAAATTCGCATCGTCTAAAACAGGTGTTCCATCCCATATTCCCTTATTCTGCATGAGCAATCCAAAACGCGCCATAGATCGCGGCTTCGATACAAAAATCTTGTTGTAACCTATGGGTAAGAATAGTCCGGTCATTCCCGTTGGTTGTAGCAACTGCTGATACGTGTAAAGGTTCATGGTGCTTCCAGCGGCTTCACCAATGACATCTTGCAAGAGCGTGTACGGCCCGTTGTGGTATGCCCACCTGTCGCCTGGCGGTTCAAGATAGGTTAAGCACTCAGGATCAGTACAAAATACATCTACTTCTGTATCATCCAAGCCAGAAGTCATAGTCAGCTGATTCCAAATCGTAATGGCCGATTCTTGTTCCAAGGTTAAATTAGTCCACCCTTCGCCAAGGTAGGTGTTCGTTGCATCATCAAGCGTCAACAGTCTTTCTTCTTGGGCAATTCCCGCCATGGTAGCGGTGATGGTTTTCCCTGCTGAATTCCATACCCAAACACTGTCTTCGTGAAAGTCATTGAAGTATTCTTCCACCACTATTCGCCCCTGATGTAACAAAATGAATGCATTGGTATTTCGGTCTTCAAGAAAATTGGAGAGGGTATCTAAACCCGTTGAACACCAGCCTATTTCTTCAGGAGTAACCGTTTCCCAATCGTCTGACCCAACGGGAGGGAAATACATGTCGTTCTGTGCTGTAGCAGCAAAGAAAGAGGCAAAGAGGAGAGAGGTTATAAACGTGCGCATAGCTGTTTGACCGTGAAAAATGAAGAACGTTTAAAAGTAAGAAATAAAGTTTTGAGTCTGGAGTGAAGAGTTCAGAGTACGGAGTTTTTGTAGCCACGAGCCTAGCTCGTGGTATCTAAAGAGTATTGAGTGAAGGATCGTCATCAACTCTCAACTCTCAACTCATTTCTCCCAACTCACCTGTTCTTCTCAGCAATAAACCGGCTCATAAACTCTGTACTCCGCATGGTATGAAACTGCATCATCTGCCCAATGAAATTTTGATTTCGATGGTTGTTCAAACCTCCCTGAAGTGCCGTGAGTCGTTCCTTAAATTGAGAACGATGATTTGGCGAATCGAAAACAGTGGTTAGAATCGTTCGGCCGTTCTCATTGGCTTGGTTCCATGCCTCTTCGTTGTTGTGCAGAGCAACTGCTTCTGCGGCAAATGAGGTAGGGTCATCTGTTACTGCACCTGCCCAATTCAGTGAACCGTGCATGCCTTCGGCACCAATGGAAGTCGTAACAGAGGGTGTGTTGAGAACCATGGCCTCCAGTAGTTTTCCTTTCATTCCGGCCCCAAACCGAAGGGGTGCAAGGCAAACCCGTGCCGATTGAAATGTAGCAGTAGATGATTCTGCTCTTCCATGGACGAAGAATCCCGTTTTCTCATCATTAAGCTGCCCAATGGATTCCGATGGATACGCTCCGTAAACATGCATTTTAGCCGTTGGGAACTCATTTCGAATCAACGGCCAAATCTCTTTTTTCAAGTACCGCACACTGTCAGCATTGGGCGGATGTATAAAGTTCCCAATGGTCATAAATCCGTTTCGCTCAGCAAAAGAGGGCGATTTTCGCTCGACGTTCTCGGGCAAGAAAGGCAAGTAGTGAAGTTGCGATGAGGGAACATTGTAAACCGAGGTCAACACATCGATTTCAGCACGGGAAATCATCAACGACATGTCTGCTCTGAACAAGGCCGCAATTTCACGTTTCGCGATGTCATTGAAATAGTCTTCTGACCGCACTTCCCGACTGCTTTTCAGGGCAAGTCGTCGCGCCTCACGCAAACAATGCAGGTCTTCGGTGTCAATGATACGAACGGCGTCTGGGCATTCCTTCGCTACTCTCCAGCCGTATTGCTCTTCGGTCAAATAGCGATCGAACAGCACCACATGGGGCGCCAACTGTTTGATTTGTTCATTGAACCGATCACTATTGAGCTCAATGGTTTCGACGGCCACGTTGTAGTCCTTCAAGTCGACCGAAAAATCAACATTTTGTGCGGCGGTGGCATACGTTATGGAGTAACCGAAAGAAGAAAACAGGCGCATCAACTCCAGCATCCTTGTACCCGCTGCAGAAGATGCAGGCTCAGGTAAAAGATGTCCGATGATGACGAGGCGCACCGAAATTAAGCTTGAGTGAACAAGTTCTTGAAAGCAACACGCTCACCAATAATGCGGTGCACATCTGCAATGGCAACACGGTCTTGGGTCATGGTGTCTCGTTCACGAATGGTTACCGTATGGTCTTCCAAAGACTGGTGGTCTACCGTAATACAGTAAGGCGTTCCAATGGCATCTTGTCTTCTGTAGCGACGTCCAATAGCGTCTTTTTCATCGTACTGGCAGTTGAAATCGAACTGTAGTTCTTTCAAGATCTCACGTGCTTTTTCTGGCAGTCCGTCTTTCTTCAATAAAGGAAGAATAGCTGCTTTCACAGGTGCCAATGCTGGTGGAATATTCAATACCGTTCGCTCGTTTCCACCTTCTAATTTTTCTTCGTTGTAAGAAGCACTTAGAACAGCTAAAAACATTCTGTCCAACCCAATGGAAGTTTCCACCACATAAGGAACGTAGTTCTTGTTTTCTTCTGGGTCGAAATACTGCAATTTCTTGCCGCTGTGCTCTTCGTGTTGACGAAGATCGAAGTCTGTTCTACTGTGAATTCCTTCGAGCTCTTTAAAACCCATTGGGAAGTTAAATTCAATGTCTGCCGCGTTGTCTGCGTAGTGCGCCATTTTCACGTGATCGTGAAATTGATAGTTTTCTTCTCCTAGGCCAAGTGCTTTGTGCCACTGAATTCGTGCATTCTTCCAGTATTCATACCACTTCTCTTGTGTGCCAGGCTTCACGAAAAATTGCAGTTCCATCTGTTCAAATTCGCGCATTCTAAAGATGAATTGACGGGCAATAATCTCGTTTCTAAAGGCCTTCCCTATCTGTGCAATTCCAAACGGAATTTTCATTCTACCCGTCTTCTGGACGTTCAAGAAGTTAACGAAAATCCCTTGTGCCGTTTCAGGGCGAAGGTAAATGACCCCTGAATCTCCAGATACTGCTCCAAGTTCTGTTTTGAACATCAAGTTGAACTGACGTACATCTGTCCAGTTCTTGCTACCCGTATCAGGATCAGCAATACCTAAATCTTCAATCAGCTGTTTTACACCTGCCAAATCTTCGGCATTCATGGCGGTTTTGAAGCGCTCATTGATGGAATTGATTTCAGCTGATCTGCGTAAACAATTCGCATTCGTAGAAAGAAATTCTTCTTCGTTGAAAGCGTCCCCAAAACGCTTCTTCGCTTTGGTAACATCTTTCTGAATCTTCGCCTGGATCTTCGCAACGTAGTCTTCGATCAACACGTCTGCACGGTAGCGCTTTTTTGAGTCTTTGTTGTCAATCAATGGATCATTGAAGGCATCTACGTGACCAGAAGCTTTCCAGGTTGTTGGGTGCATGAAAATAGAGGCATCCAACCCAACAATGTTCTCATGCATCTTTACCATGGCCGTCCACCAGTAATTTTTGATGTTGTTCTTGAGTTCAACCCCAAGTTGCCCGTAGTCGTACGCCGCACTTAGTCCGTCATAAATCTCACTACTAGGGAAAACAAATCCGTACTCTTTCGAGTGACCAATTACTTTTTTAAGCTTATCATCTTGTGCCATGGCATTCTGCTTTGAGGCGCCAAAGATAAGGTGAATCAATCAGTTCGCACATGAACAGCCAGAGAACATTTCTTCTGGCGATTGTCTATCTTGCAATCATGGATGAAGTAATGAACGGTACACCGCGTATTGGGGTGCTCGGCGGAGGGTCTTGGGCTACGGCCATTGTCAAGATGCTGAGTAACAACATGGAACGGGTGAATTGGTGGATGAGAAACGAAGGGTCGGTGGCCCATTTGAAGAAGTACGGACACAATCCTAAGTACATTCAGAGCATCGCTTTCGACATGGATATAGTGCATGTTACCACCAGCATGCAAGAAGTGATTGACTCTTCAGACATTATTGTCATTGCTATTCCTTCTGCCTTCCTAGACAGCACGGTGAAGGAACACCAGCCGAAGGGAATGGATGAGAAAATTGTTTTTTCAGCGATCAAAGGGGTGATCAATGAATACGATGCCATTCCTGCACGTTACATCCACAAAGAGTTTCGCACGCCATACGATCAAATAGGAATCATAGCGGGACCATGCCACGCAGAGGAAGTAGCCAGCGAAAAGCTCTCTTACCTGACCTTGGCTTGTCCGAACTTAGATCACGCAGCAGCCATGGCAGATCTCATGCGCACCAGGTACATCAAAACGTCAATCAGCGAAGATGTATTCGGTACAGAAATCAGTGCTGTTTTGAAAAATGTGTATGCTGTTGCGGCTGGAATATGCCACGGATTGGGATATGGAGATAATTTTCAGTCGGTATTGATTTCCAACGCCATTATTGAAATTAAACGTTTCGTTGACGCCATTCATGAAGTACACCGCGATGTGAAAACAAGCGCTTATTTGGGAGACCTCTTGGTAACGGCGTATTCGCCCTTCTCTAGAAACAGAACCTTCGGAACCATGGTCGGAAAGGGCTACAGTGTGAAAGGGGCCATGATGGAAATGAACATGGTAGCAGAAGGATATTACGCGGCAAAAGGAATCCATGAAATGAACAAAAAATTCATGGTGGACATGCCCATTGCTGACGCCGTCTACAACATTCTTTACGAGCGGATTTCCCCCGTAATTGAAATGCGCTTGGTAGCAGATAAACTCACCTAAACTTTTTCGGTCAAAAGCGGTTGTTTTTCAGACAACTAAAGGCCACTTTTTTGCGTCTTATCTTTGACTATGGCAAAACTGCACGACATACGGGTTCTCGTAGCCTTGTTTGTGTGCGCCTCATTTTTTGGGGCGAAGGTGTTTGCCGCGCCTGAATTTGTTGCTAACCAAGGACAATGGGATGAACAAATTCTATTTCGAACAGAACTGAATGGAAGCCTCGTTTGGGCAGAAAAAGCCGGCCTCACGTTTCTCTTGCTTTCGGAAGCATATGCCGATTTAGGTCATGAAGGCAATGAGTTTTCAGATGAAGATTACCGTGCTCATGCCTACCGAATGAATTTTCTGGGGGTTGAAAATGCCTTAGCGCAGGGGGAATTGGAGAAATCACACTTCTACAATTACTACCTGGGAAATGATCCATCGCGTTGGCAGCAAGGAGTGTCCGCATTTGAAAAAGCACGTTACTCAGCATTGTATCCCGGGGTGGAAATGTTGCTCTACAGCGCCCATGGAAATTTGAAATATGACCTCAAAATAGCTCCCTATGTAGACCCAAATCAAGTGGCGTTTCAATACGAAGGGGTGGAAAGCATTCAAATCAGAAATGGAAAGCTTGTACTGGGCACTTCAGTAAGAACCGTGAAGGAATTGGCACCGTTTGCGTATCAAATGGTGGGCTCTACCTTGGTTGAAGTGGAATGTGAATACCTGCTAGATGGCACCACTGTTTCCTTCGAGCTAGGAGAATACGACACCAGTTTACCACTCATTATTGACCCAGAAATTACTTTTGCATCGTACATCGGTGCGGTCTCAAGCAACTTTGGTTTTACTGCAACAGACGACCCTGATGGAAACTTGATTGCGGGCGCGGCCGTCTTTCAAGCCGGGTATCCAGCCACAACGGGCGCTATTCAAAACACCTTTGATATCATTACCAATGGTTATTGTGACGTGGGCATTTCCAAGTTCAGCGATGATGGCGACCAGCTGTTGTACAGTACCTACATGGGAGGTGAAGGGGTGGAAATGCCGCATAGTATTATTGCCGACGATGATGGGAATTACATTGTGATGGGCACTACGGGAAGTTCGAATTTCCCAACCACTGCTGGAGCATTTCAACCATTTCTCATTGGTGGACCGGCCTTTTCGTTTTCCACCTTTTTTATCAACGCCTCTCACGCTAATGGATGTGATTTTTTCGTGGCGAAATTCAATGCAGATGACTCCGGTTTAATTGCTTCAACGTATGTCGGTGGAAGTGATACGGATGGGCTGAACATGGGTGATAAACTCCATTACAATTATGGCGATGCCTTCCGTGGGGAAGTCATTGTTACTCCGTTTGGAGAAATTGTAGTTGCCTCTACAACACTGAGTTTGGATTTTCCAATGGGAGGCGCTACCCATCAAAATTTCAATGCGGGAGCGCATGATGGAATTGTATTTCGGATGAGTAACGACTTGACTTCCTTGAATTGGGCGAGTTACCTCGGCAGCGTTGGAGATGATGCCGCCTACAGCGTTCAGGCCGATGGGAATAATAACCTGGTCGTTACTGGAGGCACTAGAGACAGCGGACTGGTGCCCAATGAGAATGGGGTGGACCCTACTTTCAATGGTGATGTAGATGCATTTATTGTTCGGTTCAACGGGAATGGAACAGCAGTAGAAGCCTCTACTTATTTAGGGACGAACGAATATGACCAAGCCTATTTTGTTCAACTCGATGGAGAGGACAACATCTACATCATCGGACAAACTGAAGGAGAACTAGAAGTGCAAGGGGGTGTTTATTCAAACCCGGGCTCTGGCCAATTTATTGCGAAATACAACAATGACCTCACCAACTTGGAATGGTTGACAACCGTCGGAACAGGCAGCGGTGAAATCGATATTAGTCCGACCGCATTCTTGGTTTCTGATTGCTACCAGATTTACTTCTCAGGATGGGGAGGGCTCACCAATCAGAACAACTCACCTTATGCCACACAAAGCACAACGGAAGGCCTTCCGCTGACAGATGACGCTTTTCAATCGGAGACCGATGGAAGTGATTTTTACCTCATGGTATTGTCGGAAGATGCACAAGACGTGGTCTATGCTACGTTCTTCGGTGGTGATTTAAGTAGGGAACACGTCGATGGCGGAACTTCGAAGTTCGACAAGGATGGAAGTGTTTACCAGGCTGTTTGTGCCGGATGTGGTGGCAATGATGACTTTCCAACAACAACAGGAGCCTGGAGCAACGACAACGGAAGTACCAACTGCAACCTGGGAGTGTTCAAATTCGACTTAGGAAAAATTGAAGCTGAAATAGAGATCAATGGGCCTTCAGAAGTGTGCGAAGGTTCGGGTGCCAACTTCAACAACTTCACAACCGGAGGGAACAGCTTCGAATGGACATTTGGCGATGGTGAAGAAAGCAATTTGACAAGCCCATTTCACATTTACGAAACGCCGGGGACCTATGAAGTAATGATGATTGCAAGTGCCATTGGTGATTGCGTTGAACCCGACACCGCCTTTTTAACCATTGAAGTGCTACCAGGAGTAAGCCCCACCTTTGATTTGGTAGACCCCATTTGTGATGGTGAGTCGGTCCAACTTTTCGGGTACGGAAGCGACAATCTTTATTGGCTGGATGACCCAACACTCAGCAGCACTGAAGTATCGGACCCAATTGCATCGCCTACTGAACCAACAACGTATTTTTTGGTAGACTTCAATGACTGTGAAGCAGAAACACTTGAAGTAGTAGTAGACTTCGTAGTGCCACAGACGACGATTTCTGAAGATGCCACCATTTGTATTGGTTCCAGCGTAGAGCTTGAAGTAACAGGAGGGGTCAACTACTTTTGGTCGCCAAGTGCCAGTCTTTCCAGCCCCACGAGTGATTCGCCCGTAGCCACGCCCGAAGAAACCACCACCTACACCGTGGAAATTACCACTGTGGAAGGGTGTGTGTTTGAAGAGGAAGTGACCATCAACGTGGATTTCGACATTCCCGGCGGTGAAACGTACGACCCAGTGCCTATGTGCATTGGTACCAGTGTACAATTGGAAGCTGTTGACGGCATCGCTTGGTCATGGACTCCAGCGGAATACTGCAATAACCCGTCGCTTCAATTCCCAACGGTTGATCCACCGGAAACAACAACCTTCTTTGTGGAAGTCACCAACGCTTGTGGCACAGGAACAGATCAAGTAACAGTAGAGTTGATTATTCCAGAAGGGGAAGCAGGAAGCGACGGAGCGGTGTGCTTAGGAGCTTGGCATCCTGTGAGTGCCTCAGGGGGCGAAACCTATCAATGGCAGCCGCAACAGTTTGTGCTGGATCCCGAAAGCGCTACCACGGTAGTTTCACCTCCAACAGATCAAACATTTACCGTTTATGTAACAGATGAATTCGGCTGCACCGTTACTGCGGAAGTAGACGTTACCGTATTGCCTTTGCCTTACGTTGATGCTGGTCCAGACAGAGTCATTAACTGGATGGAATACGACTACCTATTTGGAACAGTAGACGGAACGGAATTCTGGTGGGAACCAGACATTGATATCACATGCACGGATTGCATTACCCCAATTGTAGACCCAGAGAATCCCATGTGGTATACCCTCCACACCATTGATGACAATGGCTGCATTGGCATTGATAGCGTTTACGTAGATGTGTTCTATCCTATTTATGTGCCCAACACCTTCACCCCTGATAACGATGGTATCAACGATGTTTTCCGTGCGTATGGCGAGAATATCCGTGAATTTAGAATGGAGATCCGCAACCGTTGGGGCGAACTAATCTTCGAAACGGAGGACATTAATAAGGCATGGGACGGAAGCGTTCGGGATGGCGAACATTACGTTCAAATAGACACCTACGTCTGGACCATCTGGTATGACACAAAAGAGGGCATGAATAAACTTGTTGGCCACGTGAATGTTATTAGGTAACCGTTCATGTAAATCTTCGCACTTCGTTTAATTATCACGAAATCCTTTGCTAGCTTCGTCCTTCAATCAAGAATTCCAATTCTATGAATCTTTCCATTCGTTTTTTAGCCCTATCTGCACTTATTTTTGCAGTCGGCTGTAGTGAACCTACAGTTGAAGAATCAAAAGAAACCAAGGCAATGCCAACAGCACCTACCGCGCAAAAATCCCCTGAAGAGCTCGTAGCTCACGGAGACACCCGTATTGACAACTACTTCTGGATGAGGTTGAGTGACGAGCAAAAAAATGCTGACACTCCTGACGCCCAAACAACAGATGTGTTGAACTACCTCAATGCAGAGAACGCCTACAGAAATGAAGTGATGGCGCACACCGATGCGTTTCAAACAGCACTGTATGATGAAATCGTTGGGCGTATCAAACAAGATGACCAAAGTGTTCCCGTGAAGATCGATGGATATTGGTACTACACGAGATACGAAGAAGGAAAAGAGTATCCAGTTCACTGCCGTAAGTTGGAGTCAATGGACGCAGAGGAAGAAGTGATGCTCAATGTCAACGAAATGGCTGAAGGCTACTCTTATTACGCTGTTGGTGGTCGTTCAGTGAGCCCGAATAACAACTTGGTCGCGTTCGGAGTGGATACAGTGAGTAGAAGACAATACACTGTGTATGTGAAAGACCTTAGCACCGGAGAATTGTTGTCAGATGAAATTCCTGAGACTTCAGGAGGTGCCACTTGGGCAAACGACAACAAGACATTGTTCTACACGAAGAAAGACCCGGTGACGTTGCGCTCTTCTATGATTTACAAGCACGTGCTAGGTACAGATGCTTCGGAAGACGTGTTGGTTTTCCAAGAAAATGACGAGACGTTCTCTTGCGGAATAGGCAAAACGAAGTCGAAAGACTACTTGATGATCGGAAGCTACTCTACTATGTCTACTGAGTGGAGGTACTTAGACGCGAATGATCCGAACGGAGAATGGAAAATCATCCAAGCACGTGAACGAGGATTGGAGTACAGTGTCAACCAATTTGGTGCGTCATTTTACATTACACACAACCTTGATGCACAAAACTTCAAGCTATCTCGCACACCGGTAACCGCTACTTCAAAAGAGAATTGGGTAGATGTCATCCCTCATAGAGACGACGTGCTGTTGGAAGGAATCGAAATGTTCAAGGATTACCTTGTTGTTGATGAACGCTACCAAGGGTTAACGCGCATTCGCGTAATGCCATGGGAAGGCGAAGAATACTACTTGGAATTCCAAGATCCTGCGTACACAGCATACGTTGCGTACAACCCAGAATTTGACACGAAGGTGCTTCGCTACGGATATAGCTCACTGACAACACCTGGATCTACGTATGATTACGACATGGTGACCAAAGAACGTACGTTGTTGAAGCAACAAGAAGTGATGGATGAGAACTTCTCTCCAGAAAATTATGCTTCTGAGCGTTTAATGGCAACGGCTGCTGACGGAACGAAAGTCCCAGTTTCTATTGTTTACCGAAAAGGAACTGAGCGCAATGGTCAAAACCCAACCCTCCTTTATGGATATGGGTCGTATGGAAACACCATTGATGCTTACTTCAGTTCTGTAAGATTGAGCTTGCTTGATAGAGGATTCGTTTTCGCCATTGCTCACATCAGAGGAGGACAGGAAATGGGCCGCTACTGGTACGAAGACGGAAAACTATTGAAGAAGAAGAACACGTTCACAGACTTTATTGATTGTGGTGAATTCATGATCGAAGAAGGATTCACGAGCAAAGATCACCTTTATGCGATGGGTGGAAGTGCTGGAGGATTGTTGGTTGGTGCCGTAGTGAATATGCGCCCTGACCTATGGAACGGTGCCATTGCAGCCGTACCTTTTGTAGACGTGGTAAGTACCATGATGGACGAAAGCATTCCGTTGACCACTGGAGAATTTGATGAGTGGGGGAACCCAAAAGACAGCGTGTACTACGAGTACATCAAGTCTTACTCTCCTTATGACCAAGTAGAAGCGAAAGACTACCCAAATATGCTTGTAACAACTGGTTACTGGGATAGTCAAGTTCAGTACTGGGAACCGGCAAAATGGGTTGCCAAATTGCGCGAACTTAAAACAGATGACAACCAACTGTTGATGTATTGCAACATGGAAACAGGACACGGAGGTGCTTCGGGTCGTTTCCAACGTTACAAAGAAACAGCAATGGAGTATGCGTTCTTGTTTGACCTAGAAGGCATCACTGAATAATATTGTTTGACCTATAGAATTCAAGCCCTGGCTGCAAAGTCGGGGCTTTTGCTTATGAAATACCGTACACTACTTAAAGAGGAGCTGGAAGAGGTTCAAGATGAATTCATCAAATTCTTGGCAGCAAACTCTATTGCCAGCGATGATTGGGAAAACTTGAAGAAAACCGACCAAAAGAAGGTCAGTGGACTGATTGATATTTTCTCTGATATTTTTTGGGAAAAAGCCCTCACTAACATCAAATGTGTAGAGCAAAGAAGCCCAAAAAGACTGCGTATGATTAAGTTCGATGACGATCAAGCAGAGTTGATCGAGCTTCGTATTCCAGAAGCGGAGCAGCTCAATTTGATGGACCCTGAACATGTAAAACAGTTGTCCGACGGTTCAAAAGATATTGCTCAATTCAACCCTGAGTTGTTCACGGGGACCCGCAATTTTGAACATAGCAGAAACCTCGAGTTGTTCAACTTTTTGGAACAAGGAGCACGTCCAACGAAGTTGGATATGTTCAATCATTTCAAACAGTTTATTAAGAAATAAGGTGAGCCAGAATGTCTGTTACTTCCTTCTCAGGGAGTTCAAGTACTTTTTTCCACCTTTTTTCTTCAAAAGGTGGAGCCAAAATCGTGACTCATCACCTTCCCTTCAATTTCTACACTTTACTCCTATTAGAATGCAAACTCGCCTTGGGTCGCCGTGAATGGTATTACCCAACGTTCACAGCCAAGGCTTAAACACCGCATTCCAATCACGGAGTTTCAGCATGAAATTGTACGGGTCATGTGATAAAGTCAGGCGCCTAGTACAAATGATCAAGTTCGATGTGTCGAAAGTTTAATTCAATCGGTTGAATGAAAGACTTTCTATGACCTTTTGCGGCTTATACCGTTGAGCGGTTCAAGAAATAAGGTGAGCTAGAATGTCTGTTATTTCCTCTTCGGGAAGCTCTAGATGGTAAGCATGCAATCCAGCGTCTAATGCTCCCTTCACATGTTGTGGTGAGTCATCTACAAAAAGCGTGCGAGCAGGATCCAGTCCATGGAGCTCACACAAATGCAAATAGGTGGAAGGTGCAGGCTTCTTAATGCCCAAAACGTTGGAATAATGAATCTTTTCGAACCCCTGATAGAAATACGATAATCCCATTTTTTGATCAATCGTCTTTTCAAATTGAGCTACGTGAATCGCATTGGTATTGCTCAGTAAGAACATGCGGTAACGTTCTTTTAACTGGTGCACAAAGTCAATTCTTGCTTTGGGAATGTCCAACAAAATGGTGTTCCATGCTGCTTCTACCTGATCAAGTGTTACGCGGGGCGGAAGGTGTTGTTGAAGTGCTTTTAAAAAATCGGTGTTCGAAATGGTACCTGTTTCCAATCGGTCAAAAAGGTCCGATTGTGTTGCTTTGGAGTAAATCTCCTCGAAATTGTCTAATCCAAGTTGTTTGAATGCAACTGCCGGACGTAGGTAGTCGATGTCAAATAATACGCCGCCAAAGTCAAGAATAATGGCATCTAGTTGATCAGAAGAGGGAAGGGTTTTCATTTATTGACGCTTCAACCAAGCGTTTTTGTTTTCGTTCACACGAACTTCAGCCAGCGCCTTTTTCGCTGCACGTTTTGAAGTGTAGCTGCCTAAAGAAACCATGTGTAAATCGCCTTTCATTCCAAAGATGCTAGCGTCATACCCTTTCTTGTTCAGGTTGGCAACGTAGTCGGTCGCATTGCTCTTTTCACGAAATGCACCGCCAACAATAAAATACAATTTCAAGTTAGAGGTTGATGCGCTGATGTCTGCTGGTTGATCAGTAGAAGCTACAACAGGTGCTTGTCCTTCACGAATGATTTCTACACCGTCTGGTGCAATGCACTCGCGTTCGAACGAGTACCTGAATGATGTGTTCTGCGGATTCTGTACGAGGTATTCATTGAATGGATTCCCATCAGCTGGTGCTTCGAAGTGAATGCCTTCTTCCTCGAATCTTGGTTGATAGGTGGAAGTAATTTCAACACGGTTCAAATCAAGCGGAAAGGCAGAAAATGCTTCTGGACTGTTCACCCCTGTTTGCACCCACGAACCAGCGGCAATGAGCAGTGGAATAGCAGCAGCAGCGGCTAGATTTCTCCATCCACTTCGCTTGCGCCCAGTTGGCTCAATTACTTCTACTGTTTCGGTAACAACTGGAATGGCAATTTGCTTCGTCTCAACTTCTTTCACCACCTCTTTTTGTACAGGTGATAAACTAACAGGCTCAAGCCCGAAAGACGAAGTCAAGAAATTTCGCTCATTGGAAGGAAGAAACTGAATGTTACCTTCTTCATTGAGGAACATGGCTCCTACTTCATCAAATTGGTACTGCTTGCCGGCGGCTAACAGTGTTTTGATTTCTGCTACTTCATCAGCAATCAATGTTGCTGCGGCATCGTACGATACGTGTTCATGAATACGTAGCCATTGCGTCAACAATCCATCGTTGTGCACCAAGCGCTGATTGAAACCAACTTCTTTACTCGGAGGAACAATGCGATTTGTGCGCTTATTCAAAGAAGCAGGTTTGTTATTCGTCACAAAACCACCAAGGCCAGGAACGATAACACATTCGTGCTCAATTAATAAGTCTGATAGATATGTCTGAAGCAGTGCCATTCTCTAAACGAAAGTACAAAAAACCCCGCAAATATTACGCTTTGTCTTTATAGGTTAGCTCAATTTCTCTGAGGTCTTCAGGGGTGTCTACACTCGGAGATTCATGTTTGGTAATTCCACAGTGGATGTGAATTCCAGATTCGAGCCAACGCAATTGTTCAAGAGACTCAGCCCGTTCCAGTGCACTGTGTTCAAGATGAACAATGTCGCGAAGCACCTGTGTCTTATAGCCATAGATGCCAATGTGCTTGTAGTAATCATGCTTTAGCAGCCACTCCGTAATTTTTCCATCACGCAGAAATGGAATCGGACTTCTACTGAAATACATGGCTTTGTTATTGCGGTCCAACACTACTTTAACCTTGTTCGGGTTCAACAGCACTTCTTCGTCGTCAATTCGTTTTACCAACGTGGCAATGGACACGTCTGGTTTCATGAGCACCGTTACCAATTCATCAATCTGACTCGGCACAATGAATGGTTCATCGCCTTGGATGTTAATGACGGCATCAAACGTTCCTCCAATGCGCTCCGTAGCTTCATGGCAACGTTCTGTACCTGAAGTATGGCTGGGTAAGGTCATCACTACCTTCCCTCCGAAATCGTGCACATGTGCTTCGATCCGTTCGTCGTCTGTGGCAACATAAACTTCACTCACAAGGCTTGCTTGTTGCACTTGCTCATAGACGCGCTGAATCATGCTTTTGCCTAAAATGAGCTCAAGTGGTTTTCCAGGGAAACGAGATGATCCGAAACGGGCGGGGATAATTCCGAGTATCTGCATGTAAATTAAAAGGTCAAAGTATACTGCAAGGTAGTGAGTCTTGTGGGTTCAATCGCTAACGGACGAATAGCGTACTCTTCATTTGTCAAGTTAGAGATGACCAACGCAATTTTTTGATTCTCCCCGAAGAAGTAGCCTACTCTTGCGTCAAGAATGAGAATGTTCGGATTGTTATTTGCCATCCAGTCTTCTAGCCCCCATTGAATAGTTGGGTCAATGTCTTCCACCAAAATGAAAGCTTGATCAATGTTTTTAATAGAACTGTGGTAGCGGGCACTAAAACCAATCAACCAGTTGTCGTTTGACGCTTCTACATCTGCTCTTACAAGGTGCTGCATCCGGTACTTTAGAATGTTGTTGGTGCTATCTGAACTGGTAGAAAGGAAGGTCAAAGGGCTTTCAAAATCGGGATTTAAATTTCCATCAGCGTAAACGTAATCTGGTGTCTTGGAAATAGGCTTCGTATAGGTGTATCCGGCAAGAACATTGACATTCCAATTCCGTATTTCGCCCGTTCCCACAATGGAAAGTTCAGCTCCTGTAACTTGGCTATCACCTGTGTTCAAGCTTCTAAAGCCAAACCCTAACAGCTGTGAAGTCGCCGGGTCACCCCATTGTCCGAAAGTGAATTCAATGAAGTTGTTGTACTCTTGGACGAAGGCTGCCGCGTCAATAAAACCTTTGAATTCGCCGATCTTAAACCCTTGCTTGATGCCGATTTCAGCGTTGTAAGAGGTTTCAGGAACAAGTTCTGTACTTGGGTAAATGGTTAAACTTCCAACAGAAGTTTGAATGAATTTTTCTGCTATGCTCGGGAAGCGGAATCCTTGTCCGTAGCTGGCGCGAAGGAATGTAAAATCTGCAGCTTGGTAATTCACACCAGCGCGGAAAACCGGCCTACCTTCGCTGCTCTTATTGATTTCGAAATACTCATAACGCACACCTGCCGAAACAGTTAAACGATCAAAGAATACTTTATCGGCCTGGAAATAAGAGGCGTAATTGTTGGCTGTATTGTCTCCATTGGTGTTTTCACCACTGTACAACTGCGAGCTACTAGTGGTGTTTTGGCCCATGACACCAAAAGTGGTGCGAAAATCCTTGACACCTAAGTGCTCGTAATTTTGTTGGTATTGATATTGGGCGAAAAATACATCGGAGAAATTCCCCTGATCATTGTCGTTGTCATTGTCCAATTTCATCCAGCGCGTCTGCAATGTATGCGAACTCCCTTCCGGGGTGAAATACTCTATAAACGGATCTACCGTTCCAATAACCTGCTTGGTGCGTGTAGCAGAACCTTGAAATGCTTCGAAAAGTCCGTCCTCATTATTCTCCCAGAGCAACGTTGCCAAAGATTCTCCTTTTAGCCAGTTGGTGTTTAATCCAACATTCAACCCGTTGATTTTTTTGCTTCTGTAACGCAGGTTCATGTTGATCCTGCCTCTGGTCTCGGCAGCGTACCTGTTGACATCAAATATGTTGTAGGCAGATGAAGCCGTATCCCTTCGAGTGCCATCAGCGTTGTAGTTAACGATTGGACCTTGGTGGCCATCGTCTCCCAGGAAATTCCCGCCAATGACGAGGTCCAGCTGCCCAATCCTTCTGGAGTGAAGAAATTGAAAGCCACTTTGCATCATGTTTCCCTCCCAATAGGTAGCATTGGATGATTGCGGATTGGAATAAACTCCGTGGAAAAGCGAAATTTTGGTCTTCGGCTCTGCCTTCGGATATGCTGTTCGTAAATTGATAACTCCACTCAATGCAGCACTTCCATAGAGAACACTTGAGGCGCCCTTGATGACTTCAACTTGCTCTACATTTTCCACGGGTAAGAAGCCCCACGAAGGCCGCCCGGCATCTCCACTCAAAACAGGAAGTCCATCCAATAGCACCATCACACGACTACCAGCACCAAAACTAAATCCGCTACCACTTCGTATTTGGGGTTCGTTGTCTACAATGCTCACCCCGGGCGTTTGCTGCAGCAAATCGTCCATTCGAATGGTGTTCTTATTTTCAATGATATCTGGTTTGATGACCTCCATGGACACCGTTACTTCTCCCAATTCTTGCTCGAATTTACCCGCACTTACCACCACGAAGTCAATTTGTTTGGCGGCAGGTTTCAACTGGATATTTCGTTCCACATTGGTGTTGCTGATGACAACAGTGAACGTCATTTTCTCATACCCAATAAACGATGCGCTCAATTGGTGTTCTCCCGTAGGAAGTTCCAACGTATAAAGCCCATCGATGTTCGTCGAAGCGCCTTTTCCGCTGTCATCAACGATGTTCACGCCTATCATTGGTTCACCAGTTGAAGCGTCGGTGACGGTTCCAGAAACGCTGAATCCATGCATAAATGATGGGAGGAAAAGAAGGGCAAAAAAGACGATTAGGCGCATAAGTGGGTGTTAAGGTATTACGCAAGTATAATAAATTGCTACGTCTACAAAGTTGTTGTTTCAACAGTTCGAAGAGCGTGTATTCTTGCAAGATGAAGCTTTTAGATGAATTAATAGCAAAAGTTGCTTTGGCAAGAGCAGATCGAATGGGTCCCGCAACGGCTCAAAAACTGGTAGAACGCTTTGGAGACCCGTTGGCTATTTTTCAATCGAGCAACGCAGAGCTGCGTGATTTCGGTTGTCATGACCAATTGATTAGAGGAATTCGTGATGAGGTGAATTGGAGGCGTGCTGGCGAAGAGATTCTGGAGGTTCAGAACGAGGGAGGTGAAGTGATTTCGAAGTGGGAGCCGAACTACCCCGAGCAGCTAAAGCGGTGTTTAGACGCCCCTATTTTTCTTTACGTAAAAGGATCATTCTCGGGAGGGATGAAGCGTTGCTTGTCCATTGTAGGGACCAGACGGTCTACTGAATATGGCAAGAAAGTGTGCGAACGAATGGTCGCCGAGTTGGCAAAGTACGACGTCACAATTGTAAGTGGCTTGGCTTTTGGAATTGACATTCTAGCCCATCGAGCGGCACTGAATTACGGGTTGCCCACCATTGCCTGTTTGGCTCATGGGCTGGATCGAATTTACCCATCAGTGCATGCAAGTGATGCTCGAAAAATGCTTGAAACAGGAGGTTGGATTACCGAGTTCCCACCGAACCGAAAGCCAAAACGGGAGAATTTCCCCTCACGAAATCGAATTATTGCAGGACTTTCTGAGGCCACGGTTGTTGTGGAATCGAATGTAAAGGGTGGGTCTATGATTACGGCGCGGATTGCGGCTTCTTACAACAGAGATGTTTTTGCCGTTCCCGGAAACGTATTTGATGCTTCTTCTGAGGGGCCGAACTTCTTGATACAAAACATGGAGGCTCAACTGTTTTCTTCGGTGTCTAAAATGGCGCTCGAGTTGGGATGGGAAAATAGGGGGAGACCAAAAAAACAGTTGCGATTGTTACTTGACTTGGATGAAAACGAACAAAGGGTGGTAGACCTTCTCAGTCAACGTAAGACGCACATTTCAAGCATGGAATACGAGTTGGGATGGACTCCTTCGACGCTGTCCATGGTGCTCTTGAACTTGGAATTGAAATCGCTAATTAGGCTTTGTCCAGGTCAATGTTATGAGCTGATTCATTAACGGGTGACGCGCCAAGAATATCTTTCTTCGCCTCGGCCAGTCCGTTTTGAACGGTGTTCATGAAGCGCTTTGCGCACAGCGATTTAATTTCACCGTCTTCAGAGGTTTTCATGGCCATGTATAATGTTTGAAGCTCTTCTAGGAACCGCGCTTGGCAATAAGGTTGAAGATCGTGTAGGTAACGTTCAAAAAGGATGTGGCATGCATTCCATCTTTCCTCATCGATGAAGCGAATGGTTTGCTCCTTGACACTTTCATATTGATTGATAATCAATTGAAGCATTTGCTTGCGGAACGAGCTGTCATACCCAGAAATCTTGGTAAGCAGGTGTAGGTTGATCATAGTTTGTGCATTTTCAATACACAAGTATACCATTGATCTGAACGGAAGGGAGTAGGATGGGTTCTCAGGTGTAGGTCAGATTTGTCTGACACTACATGTAATTGGTTAGCTCAATTTTCACCGCACGAATGCAATCGTCGCAGAGCCCTTTGGCCTGAGTAAATTTTTGAGGAATATTTTCTTCGCCAACCTCATTTTTGATGTCGTGTTCAATTTCTTGAAAGACCTTGAATCCATCATTGAACCCTATGGTGAACGAGGAAGATTTCAACTTGTGCGCGAAGTAGCGTACCATTTGAAAATCGCCAGATTCAACAGCAGCCTCCATGCTTTCAACATCTTTTGGGGTGTTCATGAGGTACACCTCAAGAATCTCCCTGATGAAGGCATGGTTGTTTTTTGATAGACTTTTTAAGTTGTCAAGGTTAATCATCAGTGGTCGGCTTTCCAGGAACCTGAACGTTCGGGTGTTCTTCCGGTTCTTCCAAAACAGTTAAGTCTCCGGTTGCTACGTTTCGCACAACTTCCTTCAATCCAAATCCATTTTGAATCAAAGAAATAGTCATGACCAACGACGTGATGAAAATAACCTGCAATAGAATTCCGCGGTCAAAAGCATCCGATGCAAACGAATCATACGCACTGTAAATCTGGAAGAAAAGGAGAATCGTTATTAGTCCTCTTGGTGCAATATAAAGTAACGGAAAAATATTCTTTCTGTCGAACACCAAGAGCAATAAGAATCGCACCAAATACAGTAAAACCGTGATAACCAGACTGAAAAATAATACTTCCCAACTCAGAAGGGATGCCAATGTGATGGTAATACCGAAAATAACGAAGAAGAAGGTCCGTATCACAAAGGCAGATTCCAATGTAAGTAGGTGAAATTCGTTGTGAAGGCTCTTCAACCGGTCTAAATTTACGAACCTTCGAATCCCCTTGAACCAGAAAAGTTTCGGGTTATTGATCATCAACCCGAACGCCAGGATAAGAATCAGTGGCGACAAGTGATACACCTTTTGGACAGCGTAAATGAGCAACAAAATGGCGATGGTCAAAAATAGTTTTACCTCGCTTGTCATTTTCTGAATTACCCAAACCAATCCGTAACAAACTACCACGGCAATAACCAACGTAAGTCCAATATTTGAGAACACATTCACTGCTACTTGTCCGGTGTTTGCTTCGCCAGCATTTCCAAGAAGCAAGTAGAAAAACATGATCCCTAGTATGTCTGAGAAGGTACTTTCGTACACCATAAACTCCTTCTGGTCATGCGCTAATCCGCCAACACTCGGAATAATAATGGCGCTGCTCATGATGCTCAAAGGAATGGCGTAAACCAACGCATTCAAGAAGTCAGGAATGATCATGTAATTGAGGAAGGCTGCAATGGCCATGCTACTTCCCATAAGCGCAATAAGGGCTACAGTGAAGCTTTTCCAAATAATGGGCCATTTGCTTCTACTGAGTTCCAGGTCCAATGCGGCCTCAAGTACAATAAATATTAACCCTACGGTACCTAAAATCTCGAGTAACAAGCCTTCATAAGGAAGCGCCACGATGTCCATGGATAACATCCCTTGCTTGATCCCAATTCCAAGTCCAATTAGAAGTAAGACACTCGGGATGTTCGTTTTTCTGGAAATTACTTGTGCGAAATACGACAGGATAATTACCACCGAAGCACCAATCATGAGTCCGTATGCACTCGTTAAATCAATAGCAGCTGCTAACATCACTCTTCGTCGGTTTGAGGTTCAGGCAATAAAATAGTTTCAATTTGAGCATAGAGCTTTTCTGCCGCGGCAATAAACTCTTCTCGGGCAAATTTAGTTGGATTGTAAGTATCACTGCGAAGGGGTGATTTTACAAGGCCGCCTTTTACTTCAACACCACTCGGATCAAAAAGGGAGTAATGCAAGCGAACGAAAAGTTCGGCACCTTCTGGGTTCACTCTGATCGGGTCACCTAGGTTAACGATGTCTAGTTCCGTGACCACTAAAATGAAATTGGTTTGCGTTTCCGTTGCTAAGCTTGAAACCACTGTGGTGTCAACAATGGCCGCCATGTACCGTGAAACGCTGTCGCGCTTAATGCGCAATTCGCCCTCTCCAATGTATGCTCCGGTTTGTCCAACTTCTTGTGTAACTGCATTCTTTTGCTGGTAGCCGAGGCCGCCGTAAAAATCGTTTAGCGCTTCTGGCCATTCATCTTCCCAACCGTAGACCATACTTTCAGCCAATTGGGGTTTTGAAACGCGCATGGCATGACAAAAACCTTCAGCGAGTGCGGCTTGTACTGCTTTGGAGTCCATTTCATTCTGCACACACATATCTCTGTGGATGTCTGAAATAAGCATGCGTGGAGTAAACGGCACCACAGCTATGCTGGCTGACTTGGTAGAATAGAACTTTCTTCCGAATACAGCTGTGTTGTCTTGGGCTTGAGCCGAAGCTGCACATAGCAATAGCAGAACACACGTGTGTATAAATGTTAACTTCATCTTAGTGCAAGATACCAGTGTTGCTTCCTTCTTGCGGGGAGTCGAAGGAAGATTTATTAAGAAGGCAGTGTGGCTTACAGCTTTCCAGTGACGAGACGAACGATGTCGTTACCAAACGCTAAAATCATCAGTGCAATCAAGATGATAACACCCACCATTTGAGCACGTTCAAGTACTTTTTGTGGTGCCGGACGTCCAGCAACCATTTCGTATAATAAGAATACCACGTGACCTCCATCCAATGCAGGAATAGGCAAGATATTCATGAACGCAAGAATCAGCGATAAGAAGGCTGTTGTTCTCCAGAACACCAACCAATCCCATTCCGCATCGAAAATGCTTCCAATGGTCAAGAAACTCCCAACCTGTTGCGCACCTGACTTTGAAAACAAGAAACGCATTCCAAGGATATATCCGTGGAGTACTTCTTTGGCTTCTGTGAATCCTGCTGGAATGGCTTCGCCAAACGTGTATGAGCGGTGTTGGTAGTTGAAGTCTTCTGAGTTGCTTGGTAAAATAGGCGCAAACCCAATTCTACCATTGGCGTCATTCGTCAAAGAAATAGATTGAAGTTCTCCTGCTCTGTAGAATCCAATCTCAACTTCCGCCTCTTTATTGCGGGTGATCTCTTTAGCAGCGTCACCAAAGAAAATCGCCTTCTTTCCATTGACAGAAACAATGCTGTCCCCTTTCAAGAAACCAGCTTTTTCAGCTAAATCACCTGGGAAAACGGAATCAAGAACACACGGAAAACGCATGCCAAATGGCTCTCGTACATTGCTGTCAATAAGCACTTGTCCGAAATCTACAGGCAACTTCACGGTAGCTTTTGAGCCATCGCGAATAACACCTATTTCGTTTACTTTCTCAGTGAAGATGAAACGCTTTACGCTGTTGTATTCGGCAATTTCTTGTCCATTCAAACTGTAAATTTGGTCCCCTTCTTCAAATCCGAAGTGCTCAATACGATCGTCGATATGCAATCCATAAGCTACATCGTCGTTGTTGATGTAATCTTCGCCCCAAACGAACATGATCATGATGTAAATGAAGAAACCAAGAATGAGGTTTACTGTCACACCACCGATCATAATGATCAAACGCTGCCACGCTGGCTTCGCTCTAAATTCATCTGGCTTTGCCGGCTCTTTAAGCGCTTCGGTGTCCATAGATTCGTCCACCATTCCGGCGATCTTCACATAACCACCAAGAGGAAGCCATCCGATACCGTACTCGGTTTCGCCAATTTTCTTCTTGAAAAGAGAAAAGCCTGGGTTGAAAAAGAGGTAAAATTTCTCAACGCGTGTCTTGAACCATTTCGCTGGAAGAAAGTGACCGAGTTCGTGAAGAACAACGAGTATAGATAAACTCAGAATGAGCTGGGCTGCCTTGATTAGTGCAATCATAAATGAAGCATATTCAACGCCCTTCGCGAAGCGCGCTGATTAATTTGAATTTTCGAAGTTGCAAACATACGGTTTTCGTTACAGTAGTTAATGTGACAATACCCATCATAACACGTCAAATTTTAGAAAAGTTGTGACGTTTGAAAGAAGTACCCCCATTTTTCGGTAGAAGAATGAAGAAATTTACCTTTGCATCAACGCCTCAATGGCATTTTGATTATGGCTCAAAAGAAAAAAACAACTGCGAAAAGCAAGTTTAACCCGAAGAAGTACCTCGTATTATTCTGGTTGGCTGTGCTTGCACCCTTCGCAGGAATAGCGGTTTTACTGGCAATTGCCTCGTCTTCAGATCTCCCTGATACAGAGACTTTGGCAAACCCAAAAACCAATTTAGCGACCGAAGTATACACGTCTGATGACCAAGTAATTGGTCGGTATTACAAGGAAAACCGTTCAGACATCGGCTTTGAAAACCTCCCTGATCATCTCGTGAATGCACTGGTTGCTACGGAAGATGTGCGTTTTTGGGACCATTCAGGGGTTGATTTCTATGGTTTGGCGAGGGCCATTGCGTACATGGGGAAGAAAGGAGGGGGAAGTACCATTTCTCAGCAGTTGGCCAAACTTATTTTCACCAAAGAATACGAACAGGTTAGCTACATAGAACGTGCATTGCTCGATAAGCCAAAGGAATGGATTATCGCTACAAGGCTAGAAAAGCAATACACCAAACAAGAAATCATGGCCTTGTACCTCAACAGGTATGATTTTTTGAATCAAGCAGTAGGCATCAAGAGTGCTGCCAATATCTACTTCAACAAAACGGTTGAAGAACTCACAGTTGAAGAATCAGCAATGCTGGTTGGTATGCTGAAGAACTCTTCTTATTTCAATCCGCTTAGAAGACCTGAAGAGGTGCTAAAGCGAAGAGAAGTGGTGCTTTCGCAAATGGTGAAGTATGAATTTATTGCCCAAGATCTCTATGACTCGTTGCGCACCATGCCGCTGAATTTGAATTACCAGCGCGTAAGCCACGATGAAGGCTCAGCTCCTTATTTCAGGGAAATACTTCGTAGCAAAGTGAAAGAGATTCTTTCAGCCAAAGACGCGGACGGAAATTACATTTACGCGAAGGCTGATGGTGCGAAGTATGACCTCTACAGCGATGGATTGAAGATTTACACCACCCTTGATTCGCGTTTGCAAGAGTATGCAGAAGAGGCGGTGCACACGCACTTGGGTTCTGAACTTCAGAAAGACTTTTGGAAAGACCTGAAAAAGAGAAGAGAGGCGAATGCTCCTTTCTACAATGGCATTAAAACGAAAGATAAGGACCGCATCATGCGCATTGCCGTGAAGCAGTCTGAACGGTACAAGAAATTAACCGGGGACCTTTGCCCAGATTGTCACCGACCTGCTTTTTACATTGTGAAGAAAGACAAGGAAGGAAAACCTCATTTCTACTGTGATGCCGAGAAAGGTGGTTGCGGACATGAGTGGCCAAGATTGTCGGATGAAGAAATCGAAAAGAACTTCGAGACGCCATTTAAAACGAAGATTTTCACACACGACGGCCCTGTGGATTCGGTGATGACCCCGATGGATTCTATCCGCTACCACAAAAGTATTCTCCACGCAGGATTGATGACCGTAGAACCTTCTACCGGACATATCAAAGCGTGGGTTGGAGGCATCGACTACAAGTTCTTCCAGTATGATAATGTGGGGCAGTCTAGAAGACAAGTTGGATCTACCTTTAAGCCATTTGTTTACGCCACAGCGGTAAGAATGGGGATGCACCCATGCACAGAATTACCAAACCAAAAAGTGGTGATTGAAATGCCAGATGGCCAACCCGATTGGTCTCCAGATAACTCAGACTTCAAGTATGGCGAAATGGTGACGCTGGAATATGCATTGGCCAATTCCATGAATACCATTACCGCGAAAATGATGCAACGATTCAGTCCTGATTTGATTGCTCAAACGGCCAACGACATGGGGATTCAATCTGACATTCCTCGGGTTCCTTCCATTGCGCTGGGGGTAGCTGAACTTTCGTTGTTTGAAATTACAGCCGCCAACGCCACCTTCGCCAACAAAGGAGTTTACATTGAGCCATCTTTCATTGTTCGAATTGAAGACAAAAATGGCAACGTAGTATACGAACCAGAAATGAACATTCGCCAAGGGCTGGATGAGGTAACCGCCTACAAAACCCTCACCATGATGAAAGGAGTGGTTGATGGCGCCTACAATGCCGAAAAAGGGAAGACAAGTGGAACAGGAGTTCGTCTTAGAATGGACCTCAAAAGCAGGGACTACGATGGAATTAAGGCACCGATGGCAGGTAAAACCGGGACAACTCAGAACAACACGGATGGCTGGTTCATGGGGTTAACACCAGAATTGGTGACAGGCGTTTGGGTGGGCGCCCAAGACCCTGCAGTTCGTTTTTCAACCACGTCCAAAGGACAGGGTGCCAACACAGCACTTCCTATTTATGGATATTACATGAAGAAGGCTTATGCAGACAAGAAAATCGGATTGACGCAGGCGAAATTCATCCCTCCTGAAGGAATCGATGAAGAAAGCCTTGATTGTAGAAATTACATGGATGAGTCGAAATCAATTAACTTTGACGCAGACGCTGAAGAAACCCTCGAGGACGAGGAACTTTTCGAATAAGAACGCATTATGGCAATAAGCAAAGTAGTAGCAAACGCACAAGAGGCTTGCGCAGGCATTGAGAGTGGAATGACGCTCATGCTTGGCGGTTTTGGTTTGTGCGGTATCCCAGAAAACAGCATCAAACAGCTGGTGAATTTGGGAGTAACCAATCTCACATGCATTTCCAACAATGCAGGAGTAGATGATTTCGGATTGGGGCTATTGCTTCAGGGGCGTCAAATCAAAAAGATGATCTCTAGCTATGTGGGTGAGAATGACGAATTCGAACGTCAAATGCTGAGCGGCGAATTGGAAGTTGACTTGATCCCTCAAGGTTCGTTGGCTGAGCGTTGCAGAGCTGGTGGTGCAGGAATCCCCGCTTTTTTCACACCGGCGGGCTATGGAACAGAAGTGGGCGAAGGAAAAGAAACCAGGGACTTCAACGGTAAGCCGCACATTTTAGAAACGGCACTTACCGCTGACTATGCCATTGTGAAAGCCTGGAAAGGAGATACCGCTGGGAACTTGATTTTCAAAGCTACTGCTCGAAATTTCAACCCGATGATGGCCATGGCCGGTACCATTACCGTTGCCGAAGTAGAAGAACTAGTGCCTCTTGGAGAACTGAATCCAAACGAAATTCACACGCCGGGAATCTTTGTACAGCGTATTTTCCAGGGAACAGGGTACGAGAAACGAATTGAACAACGAACCGTTCGCACACGCGGATAAAATTGGAAGCCATGTTAGATAAGAACGGAATCGCAAAACGTATTGCACAGGAACTACAAGATGGGTTTTATGTGAACTTAGGAATTGGTATTCCTACACTCGTTGCCAATTACATTCCTGAAGGAATTGATGTTGAATTTCAATCGGAAAACGGAATTCTCGGAATGGGCCCTTTCCCATTTGAAGGGGACGAAGATCCTGATCTCATCAATGCCGGAAAACAAACCATCACAGCCATGCCAGGTGCAGTGTACTTTGATTCAGCAACCAGCTTCGCCATGATTAGAGGACAACACGTCCAATTGACGGTGTTGGGTGCCATGGAAGTAGCACAAAATGGCGACATCGCTAACTGGAAAATCCCAGGAAGAATGGTGAAAGGAATGGGGGGAGCTATGGACTTGGTTGCTTCTGCAGAGAACATCATTGTAGCCATGATGCACACCAACAAAAGAGGTGAGTCAAAACTGCTTCCTGCTTGCTCATTACCATTGACTGGCGTAGGCTGCGTGACAAAAGTTGTGACCAACATGGCCACGCTTGAAATCAAAGACAACGCCTTTCACTTGTTGGAACGTGCTCCGGGTGTAACTGTTGAAGAAATTCAAGCAGCTACCGCTGGAAAGCTCGTGCTTCCAGCAGGTGAAGTGCCAGAAATGAGTCTTTAAAGGACAATTTCAACCGCCACAGACGCCACATCTCCACCAATAGGAGGAGCAGGCTTCACCACTTCTATTTTTACTTGTTCTATTTGAGGAAGCTCTTTCTTCAACGCTGTTCCGATACGATGAGCAACGTGCTCAATCAACTTAGAGCGTTGCTTTGTTTCGCGGAAAACAATGTCGTGAACCGCCACGTAGTCAACGGTGTCTTTCAAGTCGTCAGAGACCATGGATGGACCTAAATCCGTTGTCAGTTCGATGTTAACAATGAACTCTTGTCCAATTAACATTTCCTCTTCCATGCAGCCGTGGTTGCTTTGAACCCGAATGCCTGTTACCCGAATAATACCCATCTTACTGTGCTGCAAGTGCTGTTAGTCCCTCGTTCATTCGTGCCAAGGTTTCTTCTTTCCCTAGGAAGGCTGCAATAGCGAACATGCTTGGTCCACCTGCAGCTCCTGTTGCCAGAAGTCTGAACCCTGGAAGTGCCGCACCAAAACCGAGTTCTTTGCGTTCTAGAAATGCTTTGAATGCTACCTCTACTCTTTCCTCCGTGAATGGTTCGCAGGCCTCCAATTCCGTCATGAGTTCCTTCATGATGGTCGGCGTGTTTTCTTTCCACTTTTTCTTGACTGTTTTCGCGTCGTATTCGGTAGGACGTCCAAAAAAGTAATTCGCTGCAAGAAGATCTTGAATGAAAACAGAACGTTCCGCCATCATGCCGCACAGCGAAACAAGTTTTTCGTCTGAGAGGTCAATCCCTTTTTCAGTAGCCAACGGCTTTACTAATTCAGCCAATTCAGATGAACTGTACTGACGCAAGTAATTTTCGTTGAACCACTTTGCTTTGTCCGGGTTAAAGCGTGCACCAGATTTTACCACCCGGTCCAGTGAGAATGCAGACACCGCTTCATCGAGTGAGAAGAGTTCTTGCTCTGTACCAGGGTTCCATCCTAACATGAGCAGCATGTTGATGAATGCCTCTGGGAAATACCCGCTTTCCTTGTAGCCTGAAGATACATTTCCGCTAGCTGGGTCTTTCCATTCTAGCGGGAAGATTGGGAAACCGCCTTTGTCGCCATCTCGCTTGCTTAATTTCCCATTCCCAGTAGGCTTGAGAATAAGCGGAAGGTGGGCGAATTGTGGTGCTTCCCATCCAAGTGCTCTGTAAAGCAAAACATGCAATGGAGCAGATGGTAACCACTCTTCACCGCGAATAACATGGCTGATTTCCATCAAATGGTCATCCACAATGTTGGCGAGGTGGTACGTTGGCATTCCATCTTGTTTCAGCAGTACTTTGTCGTCAAGCACCGCTGTTTGAATGCTCACAGATCCACGGATGAGGTCGTTGAACACAACTGCTTCGTCATCTGGCATCTTGAAACGAATGGTCCAAGGGTGCCCTGCATCAAGCAATTCCTGTGTTTCTTCCTTTGAAAGAGTCAATGAGTTCTTTAGTGACATACGCGTTGAAGCGTCGTACTGCCACGTTTTCTTTTCTGCTTCCGCCGCTGCGCGAAGGGCTTGAACGGCCTCTTCACTGTCGAATGTGTAATATGCATTCCCAGATTCAATCAGTTGATACGCATATTGAGCATACATGTCCTTACGTTCAGATTGTCTGTAAGGGCCTTTATCTCCGCCATAACCTTGGCCTTCCTGGGGCTCAATTCCACACCATTTCAGTGCTTGCTGAATGTATTCTTCAGCTCCTGGAACGTACCTTTTTTGGTCTGTGTCTTCTACACGAAGAATGAATGTTCCACCTTGGTTTTTGGCGAAAAGGTAATTGTACAATGCTGTACGAACTCCACCCATGTGCAATGGGCCTGTAGGACTTGGGGCGAATCTAACGCGCACCTTTGAATCTGTCATAATGCTTTCTAAAGGACGGCAAAGATAGCCAATTCTGAAGGGATAGAAGACCAAATACGAAAGGGCATTATTGCACGAAAGTACGAAAACGTGAAACCAGGCGGGGAGCGAGATCGAAGTAGTAATTTAAACGTTTATAAGCGTTTAAAATGGGGCGAAAACAATAGGGTGTTCAGACATTTGTGCCAACATTAATTCTAAGAAACATGAACAGTTTGCGAAATCGAGTGACCCTCATTGGGCACTTAGGACAAGATCCTGAAATGACCAAATTTGATAGTGGTAAGGTCCTTACCAAAATGCGTATGGCTACTTCAGATAGCTACAAGGATGCCAAAGGCGAAAGAGTGGAAGACACGCAATGGCACGACATCCAAGTGTGGGGTAAACCTGGCGAAACGGCTTCTCAATACCTTAAGAAAGGTTCTGAACTAGCCGTGGAAGGACGTATAAAACACTCTCAATTCGAAGATAAGGAAGGCAACAAACGAAATAGAACAGAGATTGTGGCTTCTGAATTTGTGATGCTGGGTGGGAAGGCACGCGATTAACGGCTCACGTATCTTCCCCTAAAAGCAGGTCTCAGCTCCCTCAGCTGGGGCCTGTTTTGTTTTAGTGATCTCCAGAAATGCTCAATTGTTGGCAACTTGGGCGTATAAAAATGCTTTCGGTCGCTATCAAGAACATTTCTAAACTATTTTTGGTTTTGGTGGAACGACCGCTGAGGTCTAATTTTGAACCATCAATTTTGATAGCCAGAACCTATGAGCAAATCTGCCATTCTAAAATCATCACTAGCCAAGAAATATTGGATGGGCTTTACCGGCCTGTTCTTGTGTGTATTTCTTCTAGGGCACCTTGCAGGAAACCTTCAGCTTTTTATGACAGGCGTGGAAGGACAATTTCAGTTCAATGAATATGCGAAGTTCATGACAACGAACCCAGCGGTGAAGATTTTGTCTTATGTGACGTACATCAGCATTCTTTTTCATGCAATCGATGGTTTAATCCTGACAATCAGAAATGCAAAGGCAAGACCACAGAAATATGCGTACAACAAGCCTTCGGCCAATTCAACATGGGCATCCCGCAACATGGGTGTTCTTGGAACGGTTTTGTTGGCCTTCATTGTAACGCACATGACCAACTTTTGGGCGAAAATGCACTTTTCAGAAGTGCCATTCATGACGGCAGACCCAGAAGGAAAAATATTAGAAGAGCCTTTGAAAGATTTGCACACCATAGTCATGCAGTTTTTCAATCCTGCTGAGAACAGCATGGCTCTTGTTGCTGTCATTCTATACGTGGTGAGTATGATTGCCATTGGGTTTCACTTGTCCCATGGGTTCCAAAGTGGTTTCCAATCATTGGGCTTTAAGAATGAGAAGTACAAAAGCATCATTGACCTTTCAGGTAAAGCATTTAGCATAGTAGTACCCCTATTGTTTGCCATTATTCCTATCTACTTGTACGTTATACAAGTAATGTGAACATAATCAACTGGTAAACGGTAAATAGAACAGAATATGACCGTATTAGATTCTAAAATTCCTCAGGGTCCACTGAAAGACAAGTGGACAAAGCACAAGAACGATATTCGTCTTGTAAACCCAGCAAACAAGCGTTTGATTGACATCATCGTTGTTGGAACAGGATTGGCAGGAGCATCTGCGGCTGCATCCTTCGCTGAGATGGGGTACAATGTAAAAGCATTGTGTTTTCAAGATTCACCTAGACGTGCCCACTCAATTGCGGCACAGGGCGGAATCAACGCAGCTAAGAATTATCAGAACGATGGTGATAGTACCCACAGACTCTTCTACGATACCGTAAAAGGAGGTGATTATCGTTCACGTGAAGGGAACGTTTACAGACTGGCAGAGGTTTCTGCGAACATCATTGACCAATGCGTGGCTCAAGGTGTTCCGTTTGCAAGAGACTATGGCGGCTTGTTGGACAACCGTTCATTCGGGGGTGTACTTGTATCACGTACGTTTTACGCTAAAGGTCAAACAGGTCAACAGCTGCTTCTTGGAGCTTATTCAGCGCTTTCCCGTCAGATTTCGAAAGGAAAGATTGAGATGCTCAACCGTCATGAAATGATGGAGCTGGTAACTGTTGATGGCAAAGCACGTGGAATCATCGCCAAAAACCTGGTGACAGGAGAAATTGAAAAGCACGGCGCTCACGCTGTGGTGTTGTGCACAGGTGGATACGGAAACGTGTTCTTCTTGTCTACCAATGCGATGGGTTCAAACGTATCGGCAGCATGGAAAGCACACCGGAAAGGAGCTTTTTTCGCCAACCCAAGTTTTACGCAGATTCACCCTACGTGTATTCCTGTTTCTGGAGATCACCAATCGAAATTGACCCTCATGTCAGAGTCGCTTCGTAATGATGGGCGAATCTGGGTACCAAAGAACATAGAGGATGTGAAAGCCATTAGAGACGGTTCTAAAAAACCAGTTGAAATTGCGGAAGCAGATCGTGATTACTATTTAGAAAGAAGATATCCTTCATTCGGAAACTTGGTACCTCGAGACGTTGCGTCGAGAGCTGCGAAGGAACGTTGTGATGCAGGATATGGAGTGAATAAAACAGGAGAAGCGGTATTCTTGGATTTCGCCAGTGCCATCATGCGTTATGGAAAAACAGAAGCGCATATCCAGGGATTACACAATCCGTCAGATGCGCAAGTGCGTGAACTAGGAGAGCAAGTAGTACGTAACAAGTACGGAAACCTCTTCCAGATGTACGAGAAGATCACCGACGATAACCCGTACAAAACACCAATGAAGATTTACCCAGCGGTGCACTACACCATGGGTGGAATTTGGGTTGATTACAACCTTCAAACAACTGTTCCCGGATTGTTCGCTGCGGGAGAAGCCAACTTCTCTGACCACGGTGCCAACAGACTAGGTGCTTCTGCGCTGATGCAAGGGCTAGCAGATGGGTATTTCGTTCTTCCATACACCATCGGGGATTACTTGGCAGATGATATTCGAACTGGAGCAATCTCAACAGATACACCTGAATTTGAAGAAGCAGCAAAACGTGTGCAAACACAATTGGACGCTTTCGTCAATAACAATGGAACGAAACCTGTAGATGATTTCCACCGTCGTTTGGGACGAATCATGTGGGAAAACTGTGGAATGGCTCGAAACGAGAAAGACCTGAAGCAGGCCATTGCAGACATTCAAGCACTGCGCGAAGAATTCTACAAAGATGTTCGTGTACCAGGATCTACAAAAGGGTTCAACCCTGAACTAGACAAAGCAGGACGTGTGGCGGATTTCCTAGAACTAGGAGAGTTGATGTGTTTAGATGCACTTGAACGCCGCGAGTCATGCGGAGGACACTTCCGTGAAGAATACCAAACTCCAGAAGGAGAAGCACTTCGTGATGATGAAAACTTCACGTTTGTATCTGCTTGGGAGTACACAGGAAAGCCTTCCGAAGCGAAGCTCAACAAAGAAGAGCTTACGTATGAAAATATTGAATTGAAACAACGTAGCTACAAGTAAGCTACCTAAAGCAAGTTAGGACTATGAACCTCACGCTTAAAATTTGGAGACAAGCTGGCCCTGATGCCAAAGGAAGTATGGAAACGTATCCCGTTTCTGATATCTCCCCAGACATGTCATTTCTTGAAATGATTGATGTATTGAACGACCAGCTCGTACGCGACGGAAAAGACCCCGTAGCTTTTGACCACGATTGCCGAGAGGGAATCTGCGGAATGTGCAGTATGTACATCAACGGTGAAGCCCATGGCCCAGGTCGTGGTGTTACCACATGCCAGTTGCACATGCGTTCATTCAGCGACGGAGAAACCATTTACATCGAGCCTTGGAGAGCAGCAGCTTTTCCAATTATCAAAGACTTGGTGACCGACCGTGGTGCATTTGATCGAATCATCCAAGCGGGTGGTTATGTATCAGTAAACACTTCAGGAAACACACAGGATGCAAACGCATTGCCAATTCCTAAAGACAATGCAGACAAAGCGTTTGATGCGGCTACCTGTATCGGATGTGGTGCGTGTGTGGCAACATGTAAAAACTCTTCAGCAATGCTCTTCACATCTGCAAAGGTGTCTCAGTTGGCCCTGTTGCCTCAAGGTGAGCCTGAAGCAGCACGTCGTGTGCAGCGTATGGTTGCTCAAATGGACGAAGAAGGGTTTGGGAACTGTACCAATACCGGTGCTTGCGAAGTGGAATGTCCGAAAGGAATCAGCCTCGAAAACATCGCTCGCATGAACAGAGAATTCTTGAAAGCACAGTTCACTTCTGAGAAGTAAGGTCGAAGCAAGAAATATACATTGAGAAGGGCGCCTACAGGCGCCCTTTTTGCTGCTTGAACCCCAGCAATGTATTATTTCGTAACTTTGTAACATGCAGCGCATATTCGCAATAACAATCATGATTTGGTACGCAGTCCTTTCAATGGGCTTCCAAATCCATGTGCACTATTGTTGTGGGAATGTTGCTGGAATAGCCATCAATCAATTCGCTGTTGAAGAAGAGAACTGTTGTGGTTCACATCACGAAGGATGTTCTTTGGCCAATTCATGTTGCTCAAGCGACGATTTTTACTTGGCCTTAGAAGAAGAACACAAAACGCCTGGCGAATTAGTGATTCCTATGCCCGTTGCCATCCAATCGGTAGCGGTTATCCAAAAGAAATCCATCCAAAAAACAGCGCTCATCAAAGAAGAGGCTACTGTTTGGATTAATGGGCCACCGCTGTATCTCTGGCATAGCGCACGACTTCATTACGGCTGAAATTCAATGTTTTGGTATGGAATATTCCCTGCCCTTCAGTCTTAGTTTAAACATTGAAATTTCTCAAAATGAAAAAGTTATTATTCCCAATTACCCTTATTTTCTTATTTCTAACATCGAACACATTTGCCCAAGATAAAGTGGTCGACGAGACCTTCTGGGTTGGCGGTGTTTGTGGCATGTGTGAAGATCGAATCGAAAAAGCACTTGATTTAAAGGGAATCAAAATGGCCGATTATGATCACGAAAAGCAAGAATTGCATGTGGTTTATAAAACAACGAAGATCACTAGAAAGCAAATTGATCAGGCGTTGAATGCGGTAGGCCATGACACGGCTACATCAAAAGCAACAGACGAACAGTACAATAACATGCACGGATGTTGCAAGTACAGAGACCCGAATGCGAAGTCTTGTGAGTCAGGTGATGATCACGAAGACGAAGACCACGATGATGAGGACTAAGCTGCTACTTGCACTCAGTCTATTCCTACTCTGTTTTTCGGCACAATCTCAATCTTCCAAAACCCCTAAATTCGTTAAGGGCAAGGTACTTGTTCCTCGTGGTGGAGGCCATGAAGAAAAGGACCCACTGGTAGGTGCTAATGTGTACTGGAAGGGAACACAAGTAGGAACCATGACAGACGCTTCTGGGTTTTATAAGCTGGAAACGGAGAATCATACAGACACCCTAGTGTTTTCTTTCATTGGCTATAAGACTGGCTATGTGCTCTGGAAAGGTCAAGAATGGGTAGAGGTTGTGCTCACTTCAGGAGAACTCTTGGAAGGAGCAGAAGTTATTGTAGATGCGGGTTCAACCAGAATGCAGATGCTAGACCCTCTTGGTTTTCAAACATTGGATCAGCGCGAACTGACCAAAGCGGCCTGCTGTAACTTGTCTGAGAGCTTTGAAACGAATGCCTCCATAGACGGTGCGTATACAGATGCGGTCACCGGCACGCGACAAATCAAAATGCTTGGTCTGGACGGGAAGTACGTTGATATGAACAAGGACAATATCCCAACTATCCGTGGTCTAAGCACGGTTTTTGGTTTAGGGTATATTCCTGGTCCATGGATCAGACAAATCGCTATTTCCAAAGGAGTGGGGTCGGTGACTGCGGGCTATGAGAGTATAACTGGACAAATCAATATTGCCATTAAAGATCCAGTTGAATCAGAACGCTACTACCTGAACTTTTATGGAAGCAACGGCGGAAGACTAGAGGCAAATGTACATACACGCCAAAATGTTGGAAGGAAATGGGCGACAAGTATCATGGCACATGCGAACATGAACAACCTCGAACAAGACAACAACAAAGACGGCTTCATGGATAATGCCTTGAAGGAAATGGTAGTGTTCAGAAATGAATGGAAATTCCAAGGAGACAGAGGAATTGAGGGAACATACCAGATTACTGCCATGCAGAATACTATTCAGGCCGGTCAATTGAATTCCATCGATGCTTCTACCATAGAAGGTGGTCTTTGGACGTCAGATTATACCAGCACGCACATTGAAGGAGCGGCAAAAACAGGATATGTTTGGCCAAAATTCCCTCATCGTACGTTGGGTACTCAGTTTTCCGGAGAGTGGCATGACCAAGAAGCGAATTATGGAGAGCGTGTATATTCAGGACATCAACGCACCGCAAGGGCCAACATCTTGTATGTATCGTTGATCGGAAACACAGACCATAAATTTACGGTTGGAGGCAGTTTTCTTTATGACGAATACGATGAAACTCTCGACTCGTTGAGGTACACGAGAACGGAAGTTGTTCCAGGGATATATGGAGAATACACGTGGTCTAGGCTTGAACGTTTTACCTTGGTGGCGGGAATGCGATTAGATGACAACAGCTTGTACGGCTTGTTTTGGACGCCACGAGCTCATTTTCGCTACAGTTTCTCAGAGAATACTTCGTTCAAATTGATGGCAGGGAAAGGCTACCGCACGAGCAACGTCATCATGGAAAATGTAGGACAGCTCGCTTCTAGTCGAGCCTGGATTATTGAATCTGAGGAAGGGGTAGATGGTTTTGGATTGCAGCCAGAAGTAGCGTGGAATTTCGGTACGAATTTGATGCATAAATTCAGGTTGAACTACCGAGAAGCATCGGTTTCAATCGATTTTTACCGAACTGAGTTTGAAAACCAAATTGTGACGGATTTGGAGAATCCTCGTGAAGCAAGGTTCTACAATTTGGAAGGAAGCAGCTTTTCGAATAGTGCGCAAATCGAATTTGGCTGGAGCCCCGCAAGGCGATGGGATGTGAGATTGGCCTACCGATGGCTCCAAGTGCAGACAGATTATGACGAAGGCAGGTTGGACGTGCCGTTGGTATCAACTCACCGCGCCTTTGCCAATGGTTCGTATGAGACAAAGAAGAACAACAAAGGAGCCCAATGGCGCTTCGATGCTACAGTTCAATGGGTAGGAGATGTAAGACTTCCCAATACGGAAGCAAACCCAGAGGAATACCAATTGAATGAAAGATCGGATGACTATTTCTTAGTGAGCGCCCAGATAACGCGTGCGTTCAATTCGAAATTCGAACTTTATATTGGAGGAGAGAACCTTCTGAACTACCGTCAGCCAAATGCAATTTTAGCTGCGGAAAACCCAAATGGTGAATTTTTCGATGCATCCATGGTCTGGGCCCCGGTCTTTGGAGCCATGGCTTACGGAGGCATTCGGTGGAGTGTGAAATGATATGATTTGAAAGGGAGGCGAAAGCTTCCCTTTTTCAATTCCTAATGAATGTAATCGACGTTTCTGCACGGCCAACTCTATACACCACTACATAGCTTCCCTTCGCTAAATCACGTACGTCCACAGGTGTGTTGGTCATGGTTTGCACCTGTTTTACCAAGCCACCTACCATATCGTAAATTTCGAGTTGAACGCGTTCACTTCCCCAACCTAACAAAGAGAAACTGTCTGCTGAAGGATTCGGGTAAAGAGCAAACGCCAACGATTGTTGGTCCGAAACACCTATCGAAGAACCGAATTCATCTGCACCGAAATCAGGAGCGATACCGCTAATGCGATCTTCACCGTCAAAATCTACCGTGCCTACATATTCAGAAATCATACCCTGATCCAGTGCGGGCGAATCACTTTGCAAGTGAAGGTCTGGGTTGTTCCAGTTGCAACAAACTTCGGGTCGCCAAAAGGACAGTTGGAACAATTTCCCGTTCCATTGTTGAAGGCCCCCGTTCCTTGATAGCCTCCAACATACCAAAAGAACACATTGTTGTTCTCCACATCAGCGGAGAAAAATAGGTTGTTGTCAATCAACAAACTCTGAGAAGCCGGACCGTCCGCTGCGAGCAGAATAGTGCCTCCATTGTCTACATATACAATGTTCTCGGTAACGACCCCATTTTCGATGTAGGTGAAGTAGATTTCGCCATTGTAAGGGACCAGCATTCCATTCCGATAGACCGAATTGTAAGCAACAACCAAATCGGTCACTTTGCCGCTTCCATTAGGATAGTCATATCCGCCAACGGCAATTCCGGCATCCCTATTTCCGTGAATGAAGTTACTTCGAACAATGATTTCACTTGCCGACTTGCCTACGTTTTCGCACCCAACTTCTATTCCCCATTCCCCAGCATAAACCTCATTTCGCTCTACGATGATCTGATTTCCTCCATCAACATAAATGCCCGCTGCAGTAGCATAAGGAGAACTGAAGTCATAGACCGTATTCCCGCTTACCAAGCCTTGTCTTGCTTGGTCCAATGCCGGGTCTTCGCATACGCCTTCGTGACCAATAATGTCAATGCCTATGTTGGTGACCATGTAGATTTCATTGTCAGAAACCTCAAACCCCTCTACATTTCCATTAACAGCCAGTGCTTCGCTGTAGCCAAGGATGCAGTGGTGAATTTCACAATCAATGATTGCTAAGTCGGTAATTGTATGGTTGCTATCAGATCCGTAAACGATGATTGGTTGAGCATTGTTTTCTTCTGTTGGAAACGCAGTAGGATCATCAGTGAAGCCGATGTCATACACCTCTAGATTTCGCAGTGTAATGTGATCACAGGCTCCTTCAACTAGCACACCCATTGCATCTGCCTGAAAATTATTTCGAAGAATGAATCCATCAATAATGATGTGATGAACGTTGTACGCCTCAATTAGTGCTGGGTCTGTAGTGCCTTCCCCATCAATTATAACTTGGTCGGTTTCCCAATTTCGAAAGGTGATGTAAGCATCTTCCTCTCCTGAAACATTGACATAAAGTCGTTCATTGTAGGTTCCTCCGTGGACGTAAACCGTACTACCAGCGGTAGCATTGTCCATGGCATATTGAATGGATTCCCAAGGTGTAGCTTGACTTCCATCGGCTGTGTCATCTCCGGTTGTGCTTACGTGAAAATCCTGGGAATAGCCGGCCATTGTTACCAATACCGCCACGAAGACCAAGAGGTGAGAGCGTCTTTTTTCGAACATAAGAGTAATTGAGTGCCTCGAATTTAGAAGTTTCATTGACTCAATGAATATTAGGAACCTTTTATCGCCGAATGACAGCCTTTTTATCGTGTTTCCCTTCTGCTGACTGTATATCAATCGTGTAAGCACCAGGGGGTAAATGCGCCATCGAAATGGTTCGCTTGTTTTGTTCATCTATGACGCGTTGACCGGCGGCATTAAATACTTGAATTCGTTCTGCCAATTGATTTCCATCACAAAATCGCACCGTTAATTCATCTGTTGTAGGGTTTGGAAAGATGCTAAGTTCACAGCCTGATTCTTGGACTGAGTTGTCCACGTCGAACCCCATGGCATCAACTGAAATCCATGTATTTGGATTGCCTTCCAGAAAAACTTCGCCGTATCCTGCGATGACTTCAATGGTCACTAAATCCATAATAGGTTCAATTTGATCAAGTTCCAATGTGATGAATTGCCACTCGTCGATGGACACATCTGAAGACCACTCTTTGGTATAAACGGGCATGAATTGATTTGTGAAACGAAGGCGAACGAAGACGCTGTCCAACGGTTCAACATGGCACTTAACTGCGAAGCTGAAAGTAGGTGGTATGAAGGACGTTGGAATTTGTTGTGTGCTATATCCGGGGAGAGGTTCGAAGAAAGACCATGGATACACACGCATGGCTACTTCTCCTTCATAGGAGGCTGAGTCTGGCTCAACGTTGTATGCCAGTTGCATATTGCTGGTTTGCCAAGCGTCAGGGTCCAAGGTCCATGTATTGTAATAATCCCAGGTTTCGAAATCGGCATTTTCAATTGGAAGGTCTTGTGCAGTGGCTGTGCAAACAAATAGCACGAGCAAACCTGAGAGAATTGTTTTCATCGTAAGTTGTTTAGTATGTGATAGTTAACCGCAACTTATACAAATAACGGGTATTGTTCCCCCGGCCGAAAGAACTTATTTGTTGAAATAGGCGGTGTTTTGGTCTTTGGAAGGTACTTCGCTTTAGCCAGGTTGAACATGTCCTTGATTTGATCGGCGATATGCCCTTCTCCTTTCATCCGCCTTTTCCATTCACTGTCGTTCAACATTCCACCGTGTGTTTCCCTTATTTGATTCAACACTTTGGCAGCACGATCGGGATAAATTTCAGCGATCCAATCTTCAAAGATGTCGCAAATTTGACCGTTCAGGCGCACCATGATATACGCTGCACTTTGTGCTCCACGTTCGCCAACTGCTTTCACAATATCTACGATTTCATGACTATTGAGTCCGGGAATTACGGGAGCAAGGTTCACATTCACCGGAATAGCATTTGAGGATAACACTTCGACGCATTTCAATCTGTTTTTGGCCGAAGAGGTGCGTGGTTCCATGTGCCTTCTTAGCGATTCATCCAGGGTTGTGATGGACATGGTAACACGCACTAAATTGAGGTCGTTTAGTTGCTCAAGCAAATCTAAATCCCTGAGGATGAGGGCGTTTTTGGTAATGATTCCTACGGGGTGTTTGTATTCTAGGCACACTTCAAGTAGTTGTCTAGTAAGAAGTAGCTGGCGTTCTGCTGGTTGATAGCAATCGGTATTTCCACTGAGCATGAGCATTTTGGGCTCCCAAGATTTCTTGTTAAATGCTGCGCGAAGGAGGTCAGGGGCATTCGCTTTGTAGAGAATTTTTCGCTCAAAATCTTGCCCCATGCTATAGCCCCAATATTCATGTGTGTTTCTTGCGTAGCAGTAAATACATCCATGTTCACATCCCTGGTAGGGGTTGATGGAGTAGGCGAAAGGCACATCTGGGCTAGACACCTTATTCACAATGGTTTTCGGATGTACTGGAATCAGTTGTGTTCGGTCGCTTTCAACTTCATCACCTTCAATTCGGCACCATTCGAGGTAATCATCACGGTACTCGTGTTCGTATTGAAAGAATCGATTTGGCGGATTGGTGAGTGCGCCTCTGCTATGGTTTTTACGTGTTTTTTTCATCCTAATTCTTGCCAACGTGAACGTTTTCCTTCCAGTTTTTTCTCGTTCAAGACTTTCGTGAACGCTTTTGCCTCAGCGTACCGAGGGTCTTCAATTACCGCTAACTTTTCCATGTAGGAAGCTTCAATGGCATAGCAGTCAAACTCTTCCGTGACTACACCAACCACTTTGTAGATACCTCTGCCTCGAAAGGGGTATCGCTCTGCGATGTTGGGGAAATGAACAGAGTCAAGCCATTCACCTTCTTGGTCAATAAAGGTTCCAAAGAACATTCGCTTTTTGTTGCTGGTGCTGGTCATTTTAGCGGTAATGAGGTAACCGGCAATCGCTACTTTCTGGCCAACGTATTTGGGTAAATCTTTTGCTAAGACTACTTCTTTTGGAGCTTCGCGAAGCAAGGCAAAAGGAGTACAAAGTGGGAACCCGAGCAGCTCCATTTGATCGAAGGCATCTTCAAAAGCAGCGGTGTAAAGTGCTGGCAAAGAATAGGCTTTCGGGTTGGGGAGAAACAGGGTTTGTGTCGGCTTTTTTTTCGGAGCATGACCCAGCAACAGGTGAGCATCCCAAAGCAGTTCTTTCTTGGATTTCCCGGTGAACCGAAAAGCATTGCACCGAATGAAGATGGTGAGTTGATCGAGCGAAATGGGCACGCGGTCTACGAAGTCAATAAGATGTTCGAACACGCCGTTTTCTTGTCGCTCTGCCAGCAATTGAGCAATGGCACGATGCTCAATGTCTTTCACCAACCCGAACCCAAGAACAATGGTTGAACCGTAAATAACAGTTTCTGCACCTCCCGTATTTACACAAGGCTCTTCAATCTGTGCGCCGTGCATTCGTGCTTCGTGTACATAGAGTTCGGTGCGGTAAAACCCGCCAAAGTTGTTGATGGTTGCCACCATGTATTCAAGAGGATAGTAGGCTTTTAGAAAGAGGCTCTGGTAGCTTTCAACCGCGTATGAGGCAGAATGTCCTTTGGCAAATGCATACCCAGCGAAGCTCTCTGTTTGGCGCCAAATTTCAGCGGTAAGTTCTCTGGTGTGACCTATTTCCAGACAGTTTGAGAAGAATTTCTGCTTGGCTTTGTCAAACTCTTCGCGCGATCGGAATTTACCTGACATCCCCCTTCGTAGTACGTCTGCTTCCCCTAGTGTGAGCTTCGCGAAGTAGTGAGCCACCTTAATCACATCTTCTTGGTAAACCATGACGCCATAGGTTTCTGGCATGATATCTAGCATGATGGGGTGGGCGTCTTTTCTTTTTTCTGGGAAGCGGTACCGATGGATGTATTCGCGCATCATTCCACTTTTGGCTACCCCCGGACGAATAACTGAACTAGCAGCCACCAGTCCGAGGTAGTCATCTACTTGGAGTTTACGCATCAACATGCGCATGGCGGGCGATTCTACGTAGAAGCATCCAATGGCTTGTGCCGTACGAAGCAAGTGCTTGATTCGTTCATCTTCTTTGAATCGCTGCATGTCGTGAATGTCAATCTCAGGGGCATCAGGCTGATTGTACTTGACTATTTCAATGGTGTCTTTGATTTTGCCTAAACCCCGTTGACTGAGGATGTCGAATTTGTAGAGCCCTGCATCTTCTGCTACAATCATATCGAAGTGCGTGGTAGGATACCCTTTGGGAGGAAGAAAGGTGGCTGAATAGCAATGAATGGGCTCTTCGGCAATGAGAATTCCGGCAGCGTGTATGCTAATGTGGTTAGGGAAATTCTGAATGCGCTCACTGTACTTCAGTACCAGTACAGATAGGTGGTCTAGCTCTCTGAAGTTGAATTTACCAGAACAAAGCAGGTCAATTTCATGCTTCGGCAAGCCAAAAACTTTTCCCAATTCCCTTACAACAGCTCTGTATTGAAAGGTATTGTATGCTCCAAGGAGGCTTACGTGATCAAAGCGCTCGAAAATGTACCGGGTGATGTCTTCGCGATCGGTCCATGAAAAATCAATATCGAAGTCGGGTGGATTTTGGCGGTACAGGTTGATGAACCGTTCAAAGTAGAGGTCCAATTCAATGGGGTCCACATCGGTGATGCGCAAAATATAAGCAACAACACTGTTAGCCCCACTGCCTCTTCCAACATAGAAATATCCTTTACTTCTGGCGTAGGAGGTAATGTCCCAGTTGATGAGGAAGTAGGAGAGGAAGCTCTTTTCTTTGATGATGGAGAGTTCTTTTTCCAGCCTGCTATACAGCTCCTTTGTGGGGGTTGGGTAGCGGTAAGGCAGACCTTCTTGTACTAATTTTTGAATGAGTTTGTAGTCTTCTTTTTCGCTACTGGTATAGGTTTTTTGGTTTTTGTGTGGGTGTTCAGTGCCGAATTGGAAAGTGAATGAGCAAGCTTCTAGCAGGCGATTGTACCGTTCAAGAAGTTCTGGTCGTTCGGCAAATTGTTGTGTGAGTTCATCCTTCGAGCAGAAGAGGTCATCTGGTGAGCCTTCTTCACTTTTTGAGAGCTTGCTCAGCAACGTGTTGTTGTCTATAGACCGAAGCAAGCGGTGGGTGTTGAAATCACGTTTATCGCGAAAAGTAAATGTGGGAATAGCAACCAGTTTGTCTGATGTTGCTAATTGGGGCGAAGCCAAGCGGAGTTGTGGCAAATCGGCTGCTGTAACACCAATAAATTCATGTTTGCGCAGGGCGGTGAGCTTAAGATCTGCGGCCACTTTAAAAGGATAAATCACATAGGTGTAGGGCATGTAGGGTGCGCGTACATCAAACGGTTCTTTTGCATGACTGTAGGAGGAGAGGTGATCATTGATGGCTTTGAAACCAGCATTGTTTTTGGCAAGCGCTACATACCGTCTTTGTGCCCCATTTCTGAAATCAACACCTACTACAGGTTTGATCCCATAGTTGGGCGCCATTCGCACAAAATCAAGTGTAGCCGAAGTATTGTTAATGTCGGTTAGCCGTACATCACAGTAACCGAGCTCTTGCATGGTTTGCAAGTATTCTTCCGGACTAAGAATTCCATAACGAAGTGAGAAGTGGGTGTGCATGGTAAATAGTGGGGTTTCAAGGGTGTGTTTTTCAGTGTTTTGCGTAGTTGAATTGGCTCATTACCTTGGGGGTATGAAACAGGTCTCTCTCGTATGCTTTTTGATCTTGCTACTATCCAGTAGTTATGCTCAGTCTTCTTTGCCAGCAGATGGCTCTTGGTGGTTCAATGCTCATTTCGGAATGTTCGGCTTGTACAGCAACAATTACCATGTGATGGAGGGTGATACCGTCATCAATGACCTGATTTATTCCAAGTTGCGCACCGGTGTATCTACTGAGTTGGCCACCTATGAAGGGGCTGTTCGCAGTGAGGGCGACAAGTGGTATACGGTAATGAATGAAACAGATACGGAGCATGTGCTATATGATTTTGGGTTGGCAGTGGCAGACACGTTTTGGGTAGACAACCCTTACATGTATGAGCCAGTACCTTATTTAGTTGTTATGTCCATCGATGAAATCACCTTGTTAGACGGTTCAGTTCGGACAAGGTGGAATTTGGAGCATCCCCTGTGGTCTGCTGTTTCATGGGTGGAAGGTGTAGGCTGTTCACAAGGTTTTACAAATGTTTCAGGTTGTTTTCAGATTGATTGTGGTTGGTCTCAGTTGATCTGTTTTCATGAAGAAGAGACCTTGATGTACGAAGAAGTACCTTCACAACTCTCCTATTTCAATGGTTCCGAATTGATAGAGTTAGCCTATTCAAACTGCAGTATTTCTGTGGGGTTGGAAGAACTTGAGCTGCTGCCCATTGCTGTTTACCCAAATCCAAGTAGAGGAGCATTCACTTTGGAACTGCCCCAATTAACAGGCAATGTATCATGGTGTGTTCTTACTACTGATGGCAGAAAAGTACAGGAAGGAGTTATTTCACCAGGTTCTTCAGCGCATCAATTAATGCTCACAGATTTAGCTGATGGCGTATACATTCTTCAAGTAGAAGCAGGCAGTAAGCAAGCGCGAACACGTTTGCTAATTCAGTAAGCTAGGTTAGCTGGCTTCCTGATCTCGTCGTTCTTTTGAGCGTGTTTCACCCATCCCAAAGAGTTTTACTTCTTGGTAGATTTCGTAATCATACTCTTTGTAGATACGCTCTCCAATTGGCTTCAGGAGTTCCATTCCATTTTGCCTAGGGTTTTTAATCGCAGGGTCAATGGGATAGGCGTTCATCATGCTTCCGTCTACAGGCTCTAGCATGGCAGTTGCCTCACTCAGGGGAATAGCGGAATTAATCCATGCTTGCTCTTGCTCTGGTTTGAGTACAACAGGTGAACGATGATGTCCAATACGTTGAAGTAGGTCATTGCTCACGGTAGTAATGATGGCGAAAGAGCGCACCACTTCTCCAGTTTGTTTATGAACCCACTCATCCCAAATACCGGCAAAAGCAAACGGACGCTGTTTATTTTGAAGATAAACCACATAAGGCTTGCTGAGTTTTTCTTTCTCAGGACCTTCTATGAAAGCGTCAGCCACAACCAAGCAGCGTTTTGACCGGATGGATTGCCTGAACATGGGCTTATTGATAATTCCTTTTGACCCGGTATAAGCGGGGTCATTGGCCTTATTGTGATCGCCTTCTGCTCGGGCGTTGATCATATAAAACTGTTTCTGCGCCCAAAAGGGTGTAAAGCCGAATTGAAAGAACTGAATTTCTCCGGGGTTGTCATTGGTAATGACGGGTGCTTTTTCTCCGTGAGAAATATTGGTGTTAGGTGTGTATAGTTCAGGCTGTGTTGCTTGAATATTGAAGCGCTTTTCAATGGATTTAATAGACGAAACGGTTACATATCTGCCGCACATGATTTGCTGGGGTTGTGAAGGTTAATATTACGGATTAACGATGAGATTTACAGGAGTTTGCGGTATGCTTTCTCCTTCTTTTAGTTATTTACGAGGTGTCTTTTTTAAGCATTGTAGATTGTGTTTAGGGATGAATTATTGTCTTCTATTTGCTAAGAGTAGAGGTGGTTCTCCGTTGAATGGATTGGTTCTGCCGATGGTTCTAGCTCCCATTCCTGCTGCAGTTATGATAGCTCGGTCACCGTAACGCAAGCGCATCTTATCCATGGCTTGATAGAGCCTTATGCGCTCTTCACTGTCTTCGAAAAGATTGATTTGATGTCCGCCACCTACCAAATGACTGTACCTAACACCAATGAGTCGAACCAATAGTCTTCTGTTGTACAATCGTTCAAATAGTTCCATCACACGAGGTACGAGAAGATGATCTGCAGCACTATAGGGGATGCGTGATTGAAGACTGTACGTATTGAAATCTGAGTAACGAATTTTGATAGTGACGCAAGCAGTCAGTTTGCCTCCGCGTCTAAGTTGAAATGCTAGGTTTTCAGCCATTGCTAGGAGAATCCCTCTCAATTTCTGCATGTCTATGGTGTCTTTGTCGAAGGTGCGCTCGGTGGAGATTGATTTTCGTTCTGAGTAGGGAATCACGGGACTATTATCTAGCCCTTTGGCTTTCTTCCAAATGGCAATTCCGTTTTTCCCCAGTACATTCTCCATGAGGTCAGGAGGCATTTCTTGTACGGTGCGAATGACGCGTACGCCCAGGTTGCGAAGTGTTTGGTATGTTTTGTCGCCCACCATCGGAATTTTTTTGACAGATAGCGGAGCAAGGAACGGCTCTTCATTTCCTTTGATAACATGAATTTCATTGTTCGGTTTCGCCTCTCCTGTAGCCACTTTCGCTACGGTCTTACTCGTTGATAGTCCGAAGGAAATAGGTAAGCCTGTTTCTTTGATAATGCGAACGCGGAGTTCATGCGCAAATTTCACACATCCAAAAAAACGATCCATTCCGGTGAGGTCGGTATAAAATTCATCGATGGAACTCTTCTCATAGATGGGAACATCTTCCTTGATGATCTCCGTAACCATGTCTGAGTACTTGAGGTAGTTCATGGAGTTTCCTCTAATCACAATGGCTTCAGGACATAGCTGTCGTGCCATTTTCATTGGCATTCCTGAATGCACTCCAAATGTGCGTGCCTCATAGCTGCAAGAAGCTACCACACCACGGTCACTTGTTCCTCCAATAAGGATAGGTCTGTTGTTTAAGCGGCTGTCAGACAGGCGCTCTACCGACACAAAAAAAGTGTCGAGGTCTAGGTGCATGATGGATCTTTCTCCCATTGTGCAGCAATTGAGGGTTCATACTTTGTTTAGGTGTGAGGTTGAGGCAAGAACTGTCTGCAACCACGATGCTAAAATAGTAAGAATACCAATATAATTAGCAAGAACTAAATTGTTTGGCACAAAAAAAGCCGCGTTAGCGGCTCAGTGTATTGAGAATCAATGAATAATTAATCAGGAAGATTATTCAATGACTGCTCTTCATCATCATCTTCATCGTCATCATCATCATTCACATTTCCAAGATTGTCGTCAGGACGATCAACACCAGAACGTGTTTGTTTGATACCAATGTGCGTAGTGTCTTCATCTTCATCCATGTCACTTGTTTGCACAGCGCGTGAAGGAAGAACAGAATCTCCTCCTGGCTCAATCTCCTCTAGCTTCTGGCAGCTGCTCATAGCAAGCAAACCAACAAGGGCAAAAAGACTAAATATGTGCTTCAATTTTATCATGGTGTATTATCACTACTTAACAAATATACCTAAAATTAACGAAAATGCAAACTTAATTCGTATATACCCCCTGCAAATTGGAAGGTAAAATGATCCTCACTTGCGTACCTTTTACGTGTTGGTCAGCATCTTTAACTTCATAAGGACCAATAAGTTCGACGTTTTTACCGGTCATCTTTTTTATCAGTTCTATTCGTCCTGAAGTAATGCTCATGCCTTGGGAGATGTGGTCTTCACTAGCCATTTTGTTCTTCCGTGAAGTGTCAATACCGATGCCATTGTCTGTTATCGTAAATGCCACCACATCAGTCCCTTGCATAGCTATGTCTACGTTAATATGGCCAGGATGTTCCATTGGAAGAATGCCGTGCCAAATGCTGTTCTCTAAGAAGGGTTGTAGCAGCATAGCTGGAACTTTAATACTCTCCTGGTCAACGTCTTCTTGAATGGAGATGTCGTAATTGAACTTGTCTTTGAACCGCATGTGCTCCAAACCAAGGTACAGCTCCAAACGTTCAACCTCTTCTCTGAGGGAAGTGAAATTGACCTGTGAACTATCGAGATTTTTTCTAATCAGCTTCGCGAAGCTGCTCAAATACCGATTGGCAGATAGCCGATCTTGCCTGTTGATGTAGTACTGAATAGAGTTAAGCGCATTGAATATAAAGTGCCTATTCATACTGGAATTCAAGGTCTGTTGTTCCAACGAAAGCATCTTCGTTTTGTATTCGAGCCTCTCTTTTTCAAGCTTCTCAATTAGCGCCCTTCTTCGACGTGTGAAAATGAACCACGCAATAGCTAACACGGCAATTACCTCAAGCGCAATGAACCACCAAGAGAGCCAGAACGGACTGCGAACAGTGAAATTGAGCAAGGTGGGCTCACTTCGCTGCCCCATTTCGTCAACCGCCCTGACCTGAAACGTATAGTCCTTGTAGGGAAGTTGAGAGTAGGTAGCAAAATTGGTCTCCGTAAGTGGTTCCCAATCATCATCTAGTCCAACCAGCTGGTACTGATAACGAATGCGTTCGGGATGGTGAAGATTCAAGCCATTGAAGAAAAACGTAAAATGATTATCAGTATGAGGTACATTGAGTTCTTCAGGCCAACTGCCATAACGGTGATTCGAAATTTTGAGCTTGTTCCAATCTGGCTTTTCAAGATTGATTCTCACCTCAGCCAAGTGGATTTTAAGTTGCTCCTTCGCACTACTTCTTCTAAAAAATGAGAGGTCAATTCTCGTTAATGCTTCACTGGTGCCGAATAACAAGGCATCATTGGCAATAAGCGTGGCATTTTGATTGGTTTCCAAATAGATTAAACCATCGTGCTTGCCAATGTGCCTCCAAGTAGGGATGTCAACGGTTGCGTTTGCACTGTAGAACAGTCCATCATTTGTGCCCAACCACATGCCTTCGCCCTCTGGCTGGATGAAATTGATATGGTTGGCACCGAAGCCTCCTTCCAATTCAAGTCGTTCAATTTCATTGTTTGCCGTAATCTTACAAAGTCCACTTTCTGTTCCAACCCACAGGTTGTTGTCTGGCCCCAATTCCAAACAGAATACAGAGTTATCTGGAAGTCCTTTGGATTCGTCGAAATAGGTCGTGTTTGAACCGTCAAAAGAGTAAACACCTTTACTGGTGGCGATCCATAACGCACCGCTTTCGCCCCGTAAAATGGACCTTACTTTTACTGATGGGATGAACTCAATTTGAACAAACCGATCGGTTTCCGGCATGTACCGAACAAGTCCGCGTGCCGTCCCCACCCACAACTTGCCATCATCTTCAGACAATAAGCTAATGACTTGTTTATGCGGCAACCCTGCTGATTTGCCATAGGTCACGAATTCTTGCCCAACCATTTTGCTGAGACCGCCGGAAGTACCGAACCAAAAGTTACCAGAAGTATCTTTTTCGGAGCACCAAACTCGCGTGCTTTTCAGGCCGCTTTCAATACCGTAGTACTCAGATTCCGAGCCACTTTTTCGAGTAATGCCATTGTCATAAGTGCTGTACCAAAAAGTGGAATCATTCTCTTGTAAAATAGACATGACGATGTTTCCATTCAGTCCGTCGTTGGAGTTGAAATGGGTCACACCATCGCCACAATACTTGGCAATTCCAGCACCATTGGAGCCAATCCAAATGTCTCCTTCGATTCCCTGGAGAATGGCCCGGATGTCGGCAGTTTGTAATCCGTCAGATTCCCTAAACGAAGTAATCTTGCCTTCCGGATTCATCCGAGAAAAACCGTCCCTAGATTTAATGAGCAACCCGCCATCTGTTCCCACAGATACCCCAGTAATGTTTTCGCTCACGAGGCCTTCTTCCACAGACCATTGCGTTTGCTTTCCATCTTTGTAATGAAGTAACCCTTTGCCCACAGTGGCTAGGTAAACGCCTCCTTCACCATCGGGGGCACCGTCCATTACTACTGCGTTGATCTGCGATTGATCAATCAAGTTGAACATGGTATCCTTGGTGAGTTGGTAGGTCGAAGATTTCGTAACAACGTAGTGGATGTCGTTTTGCTCAAAAATGCGCTTCACATGTGCGTCATCGAGTAAAGAAGCGTCTAGGGCTACTTGCAAGCTGTCTTTGTAGACCAAAATACCGCGTTCTGTAGCAATCCACAAGGTGTTTTTTTCAGCATAGAAATCATTGACTTGAGCATTTCCGATTTCTTTGGGAAAGCTGACGGATTTAAAATTTCGACCATCGTAAAAAGTGATTCCTCCTAGGGAACCAAAGACAATAGTAGAGTCTCCTACTTCAGAAATGCAATTGACTGGATTTCCGTAGAGGCCATCTTTTCTTGAGAAGTTGTCGAATTCTCTTCCGTTGAACCTACTAACACCTCCCAGCGTTCCAACCCACAAATACCCCAGGTGGTCTTGATGCAGGCATCGTACCTGAGATTGAGCGAGTCCTTCAGCGGTGTTCCATTCAATGAAAGGAAGCTGCTGCGCTTGCATCGAAAAGCAGAGGAAAAGGAGACCTAAAAAGGGAATAGTAGCCTTCATTAAAACCCATTAATTCGGTGCATGAAATCGGCCAAATTCCTTCTGGAGATGGCAAAGGAAGTGCCATCACTCATAACGGCGTGGTAGCCGTCTTTACGACTGTATTCCACTAAATGATGCTCAACATTGAGGATGTACGAGCGGTGCGCCCGGAAGAAGATGTTTTCATTCAAACGAGACTCAAAGGCCTTGATGTTTTTCGTGGTTAAAATCTTTCTGTCCTTGGTGAGGTGAACCATGGTGTAGGCATCGCTCGCTTGGAGGTACATGATTTCATTGTTCGGAACCAACTTGATTCCATCCGTTGTAGGAATAGCTGCCTTGTCAGAAGAGCCTCCGTGTTTGATGTTCTGGAGAATTTGATTCACTTGTCCCTCGGTAATCAAGCTCTCAGTTTGTTTTTCCACGAGCTCTTCCACCCGTTTCACTGCGGTCTGCAAATCGTCAATATTGATAGGCTTTTCTAGGTAGTGAATAGCGCGTTCATGAATGGCTCTAAGGGCATGTTCATCATGAGCGGTGGTGAACACCACTTCAAAATCACGGTCCTCAATGCTCTGAAGAAAGCCAAACCCATCTTGACCTGGCATCATAATGTCTAAGAAAACCATGTCGGGGTCATGTTGATCTACCAATTGACGAGCATTCTCAGTAGTGGCCGCCATGCCTGCAACTTGCACTGACGGACAGTACTCATTGATCATTAGTTGGAGGTTTTCTCGCGCATCTTGCTCATCGTCTACAATGAGGGCAATAATCTTTTGACTCATTCACTATCAATTTGAACTAAGGTAGTGAAGCGAAGGTAGAATTTATGCGCCATCCAATGAGTGGTGGTCTTAACAAAATGAATGGTAGTCTTGAGCCATGGAATGGTCAAAATCGTTTGATCATGGTCAAGAATGTAGACAATTTTGCCCGGGCGATTGGCACAGAAGAGCCATCTGTTAGCACCGCTAGTGCCCCTTCAGAATTGAGGTATTCTTTCAGCTCATTTAAGTTGATGATGTGCGAACGATGCACCCGGAAGAATTGTTCGGGATCGAGCAGATCTTCATACACTTTCAGGTTTTTTGAATCCAAGAGGTTGGATCCATCTTTCAAATAAAACCGTGTGCAGGTACCTTCACTTTCCAGTCTTAAAATTTCAGCGGTGTCCACCATTCGAAATCCTTTGGCGTGGTAGATGGTAATTTTAGTTGACTTTCGGTTGGCGCGAAGCGTCTTGGTTAGCTCCCTGAGGCTTTCTAGGTAAACTGGATGACTTTCGGCTGTGTTGGCAAATGTTTCTTGGTATGCTTGAAGTTTGTTGACCGCAGTTATGAGGTCATCGACGTCAATGGGTTTGAGGACGTAGTGAATGGCGTTGGCGTTGAAAGCTTGAACAGCGTAATCTTTGAATGCAGTAACAAAAACTACTTGGAAATCGAGTGTTTCCGTCTGATCCAGAAAGTCAAATCCTTCAGCTCCACTTGGCATTCGGATGTCGAGAAAAACCACTTGAGGTTTGAGTTCCATCACTTTCTTCAGTGCCTCTTGCACGCCCCCAGCGCTGCCTACGACCTCAATTTGAGGACAAAAATCTTCCAGAATCATGCGGAGATTTTCTCGTGCATGAAACTCGTCGTCAACAATAAGTGCTGTGAGTTTAGCTGCCATGAATTGCTAAAGTAACCAAAACGAAGATGTAACCTTCCATAGTGTCTTTCGTACAAGAAGTTGGACAACTCAAACTCAACCTAACTAAATTATGGGCTTTTTTACTTTCTTCTATAGATTGAATATTCAGCTTACCGATGACCAACGATTTCTAGAAATCGAGTACAAATCGGATACCTCAAACCCTCTTTACGACATTTGTGATACCAATGGCCGCATCCTCAAAACGGGGAAATTGAGCGGAAAAGTGGTGCGCGTCGCAGTGAATGATTTACTGTCGTCGGCGTATGTCTTTTTGGTAATGGATGGCGAGCAAATCAGAAGTAAGCGCTTTACAATTGAGCGCTAGATTTCAACCACAGTCTCAAATAATCGTTGGCCAATTCAGGTGCTTCAACATGCGCCATGTGGCCCATTTTAGGGTCCATGAAATAGTTATTCGGCCCAACAAACTTCATTTCTTCTAGCATCCTTTCCGGTGGTAGTACGGGGTCATTCGCACCCAAAAAATAACCTACTGGAATGGCAAGGTCGCGGACCAACTCCCTGGAGTCAAGCCTATTCCTCATGCCTGTGGTTGCGCCTATGATGGCCGCCTCTTCCATGGCCAATACATCTTCAATGAGTGCGTCAATTTTAGGTTGAAATTGCGCCTTCGTTTCTTCGGCAAAAAGACCGTTTATCACCGTTCGTAAGTAGCGTGTTTTGTTTTGATTCACCGCATCAATTGACCGGTCTCTTCGATCTTTGAGCTCAGGCGAATCAGCGCCCGCAGTAGATTGAAAGAACAACACAGATTTGATTCTTTCCGGTGCCCTTCTGATCATTTCCATCGCCACATAAGCACCCATTGAATGCCCAACTACATGCGCTTGCTTGATGTTTAGGTGATCTAGCAGCTCTAATACAGCGTGAGCCATAGCAGACATCGAAAATTCCTTTCTGTCTGTGCTTTTACCATGACCTGGTAGATCAGGTACAATGCAATGAAAGTCCTTCAATGGATTGGTCAGTTCTTCAAACATGGCTCCTTGTTCAAGAAAGCCATGTAAGAATAAAACAGGTTCTCCGGCGTGTTTCGTTGTGTAATGGATCATATCATGGACAAGCCAACCCAAATCCGCCAAGGAAAATGAGTAAGTCGTCAGATCCTGCCACACCACTTCCATTTAAGTCTTCGGCACAATCAGAACAGCCGAAGTTCCCAAGGAAACCAAGAAAATCTTGAATATCTGTGGTGCCATCGCCGTTGAAATCAGTTGGACAGAAGCACAGAGCCGGCGCTGTGAAGGCGCTGCTAAATGTTGCGGTACAACTAGGATTGTCTGTAAATGAGACGATAACATCGACGGGTAAGCCATCGCTGTCGAGGTTGTCTAGTACAATCAATTGCGGACTAGCTCCGATGGCAAAGTCTACGCCGTTCACGGTTATGGAGCCTGTTTCTGGTTCGTTCGTGAATTCAACCGCGAGGTTTTGAAGGTAGTTATTGGTCACAGGGTCGCAACTTGTCTGAGTTCCTGTAAACAGGGCGTCAATGCTACACGGAGGAACCGTTCCTTGCCAGAATTCAACACCGTATTCAGAAGTTCCATCTCCGGTGTAGGAGTACGGTGAGATATTGTCTACAAATGTTCCCGAAGCCCAAATTCCTTTGGCCACCGCCACGGGTTCTCTTCCGTTTGGCGAGCTCGACCATTGAACGAAATCCAACATGTCATCTGGATTGGTGTATGATGGTGATGGCAAGTAAAGTGACATATCTGCACCATCAGCGGTGGGCGTCCATGCGTTCCATTGAAGCGTAACTGAAGCGCCATCAGACAGGTTGATGCTACCGCTTTGAACAGGCAACGTGCCAACGATTGCACAAAAGAATTCAGAGCACAGCTGGTATTGCGATAAATCTACTGAACACGTGCCGTAGTTGGTTAGTGTAATTTCTTTGTTGTCTACATCCACGGCTGTAATTCTAGGAAGCGCACAACATGCTTCAGGTGCGGTGAATAGGTTGTTTGAAGTTACTGTACAGCCCGGATCTTGGGAGAAGAACACCGTTACGTCAACAGGTTGTCCGTCCGAAGGGAGGTTGTTCAATGAAATCGTTTGTGGGCTTCCTTGGATGGTGAATAAAGACCCATTTACGTTGATAAGACCGGTTGCAGGCTGCCCATCGTAATCAATGATAATCTGCTGGTTGTAGCTGTTCGTAGCTGGATTACATGTGGTTTGAGTTCCAGTAGTGATCGAGTTGATAATGCATCCACCTAACGAACCCCATCCGATATCGGTGAAGATGCCTTCTACAATTGGTCCGGGGTTGTGATTGGCCTCTGCAGTTCCAATAAAAGGAGTCATCAACGAGTTGATGTTTCCGGATCCGTATGTCCCTTCATTCAAGTGAGAATAGCTGGAGCCTCCGTTCCATGTGCCTGGAGCGTACATTCTTGGGCGTGTTCCATTGTTATTCGCCAACCCTACGGTTCCATTCCAGTATACTTGATTGCTTGTAAGTGCATCACCCAATGCTGTTGAACCGTTTACAAATGAAGTGATATCCGTTCCGTCCAACGTTTCTGTATACGTATCGTAAATGATTGGGTCTCCTGACAGGCCAATGAAACCTTGAGAACCACTTACGTTTCCACTACCAATGAAACCAAGTCCGTGGCAAAGTTCGTGGAGTACTACGGTCACAAAGTCGTATTGTCCGCCGGGTGTGTTTCCATCTGTTCCGAAGTACCAATTTGAGTTTGAGTTGAAGGTACAGCTCAAGTCAGTTGACCCAAAGTTCAAGTCTTGTCCACGCAACTTATTTGCAAGTGCTGATGGATAGAAAGTATCTGGCTCAGGGGCGTTTGTGAAGTTTCTGTAGTAACCATCTGCACCGGCAAAACCAAGTGTGCTTCCACCAATAGGCGCCCACGTTGCTTCAATGGCAATAGGAACTGCAGATGTTAGGGTGCTTGCCCAAATGTCCACGGCAAATTGGAAGGCGTTTTGCGCTGCTACATCAAATCCGTTGTAGGTAACGTTGATGACCACCGCTCTTTCGGCACCAAATTCGAAGTCTGCAGGCGGTGCAACATAAGAGAATTGGTCTTCGTCTGTTCCTTGCAATCCATGCTCACAACCTGCGTGGTCGTAATTTTGGAGTCCACAAACGAGTTGGGCGTGTACCGAAAGTAAACCGAATACAGCGGTAGCAAGTAATAATAGTTTCTTCATCATCAAGGTTATCTAGAGGTACTTAAAGATACCGATTTTTGAATTGAAATGTTCACGATACCATCAAAGCGGCCTTTGAAAGGTGCGTTTTGAAAAGACTTAATTCGGCGCAAATGAACTGCTTTATCGACATCCTTCATTACTATCCGTGCTGTGTTCAATGCTAATCATGTTTTGGAATGCAGCGGGGAAGGAACGTGCAAGATGTTCTACCAGTCCAATCGTGAATAAAACATAACATCTGCAAGACATTCGCCGTAAGAATCACAATACCTTTCCTATCAATTGAATGAAATAAGGAAATCAGTTTGGCACTGTCTTTGGAAAGTGCAGCTTAAACAACACTAATAGAATGACAAGATTATTACTACTATTTGGAGCAATTCTACTCTCAACACTAAGTTTCGCTCAAAATACCAAAGCAAACACGGCTGAAATTGATTTCAAGAAATCCCCGACTATTCCAGTGGAAGGATTAAAAACACTGGGGATTCAGGTCTACACGGCCGACATGCCATTTAACAAAGACACACTGCGTTTTTACTTAAACAACCTGGACATGATGATGTCTGATGCGGAACAAGCCGGTAAGATCAAAAGTGAGTCGCTCGAAGAATTCAGCATCGTTGGTGGAGAGGGAGACGTAACCGTAAATATGGCCCTCGGAATGCCGTTGGTTGTTGCGAAAGAATTGAAAACATCTTCTTGCATGGGACGAAAAAGCGAATGTACGCAGTACTACTAAAAGGTGAAATACTACTTACCAGCGGTAGTTCAAATTCGAAAAGCGGGTAAGCTTTATGGAACGTGGGACCTAAACCCAGAGCTGGATCTGAAGTTTGGGAATGATCAAACCGAAACTCAGTATGAATCAGCAGAAGGAACTACTACTTCCATTAAGGTTACTGAATACCGGAGCGAAGCAGATTTAGAAATTGCTTTCAACTCGCCTGATAACGGAAGCTTAGCTCGCCAAGCTATATTGAAGCAAATTTCTGAAATGGCAGATGTCATTTATGAACAGGTCTTTTTCAATGATTCTAAACTGAAATTGGACATTGCTTATGGTGCTGGAAAGGCGGCTGATTATACTGAAACAGTTACTGCAGCTGAAAATGCGGTTACCGCTTTAGAAGGAAAGCAGTATGAGGCCCTGACCAACCCGATTGCTATTTGGGAGAATTGGTTGGCCAAACACGATGCTACGAATAAAAAGGCTGCGGTGAATAACAAAGTGGCAAAAGGCCTGCATGAAAACCTCGCGATTGCCTATGCGTTTCAAGGGAACTACCCAAAAGCCACTGAGCACATAACGCAAGCGTTGGAGTTGGCGAATACAGGAAACAAAAATTTGAATGAGATCAACAGGCTCACAAAATTCCAACAGTTTATTGCAGAGAAGGAACAGGCGGAATTAAACAACGCCAATGTGGATGTTTCAGCGTTGAAAACGGCACCGAACATTAAGAAGTTGCTCGGGAAAAGAAAGCTCAATGCTGAGATTGACTTTTTATTTGCAGAAGATAAATACCAAGAGATGAAAGACAATCAGTAGTCTTTCTAGTCTTACTGAACTAATTTCTGGTCAACGAATGGCCGATGAAAAGAGGGGCTGTGAAGCCCCTTTTTTTTGTTTCGTACTAAGCTGATCGAGTCAAGAGGTGATTCATAAATCTCAACACACTTCAAAATTTGCCATTCCTATTAGCATTATCATTATTTTAGCCAAATGGCATCAATGATTGCAAAGAACATCAAGAAACTTAGGGGCGAAAAAAACCTCACTCAATCGCAACTCGCTGATAAAATTGGGCTCAATAGATCTGTTATCGGCGCGTATGAAGAAGGACGAGCCGAACCAAGAATGACTACCCTCATCACCATGGCGAGCTACTTCGATGTGTCGCTAGACGACCTGGTCTTGAAAGACCTTACATCTGGAAGCTCAAAAGCGAAGTTTTCCGACGATTCAGCGCTTCGCGTCTTACCCATTACAGTTGATAGAGCAACCGATAAAGAATTGATCACCATGGTGCCCGTAAAGGCTGCCGCCGGATACCTCGATGGTTATGGAGATGTAGACTATATTGAAAACCTCCCACGTTTTTCCATGCCCATGCAAGAGCTTCCACAAGACCAAAGCTTGCGCCTATTTCAAATTGCGGGAGATAGCATGCTTCCGTTGCCAGATGGTGCGTATGTGTTGGGCTCCTTTGTTGATGACATTGCTTCTGCAGGAGGAGGAGATCCACATATCGTTGTAACACAAAATGATGGAATCGTCTTCAAGCGACTCGAAAATAGGGTCCACAACAAGGGGACGTTTAGAATGATCTCTGAAAACACGGTGTTCGAACCCTATGACTTAGCTGTGGAAGAAGTGGTTGAGCTGTGGAAAGCACGTGCGTACATCCTCTTCGACCTCCCAAACACAACAGTGGATCGCTTCAAAGAAATTCAAACTACTCTTGACCGAATAGAGTCCAAGATCTCCTGATACTTTCTCAGTAAATAGATTGGTTGAGCGCGCATAAGACACGGATGACCGCTTGCGTTCGTCCTTCAGATCGCTCGTGCTCGTCCAAAAGCCAGAAATGCTTTAAGCCTCCTGAGCCACCACTTCTTCAACCTGAGGAATGTGCGTCTTCAAGAGGTTTTCAATTCCCCCTTTCAACGTTTGCATCGAGCTCGGACACCCGCTGCAAGCACCTCTCATTTGTACGAACACTTTTCCGTCCTTGAAGGCCGTAAAGTCAATGGCGCCTCCGTCTTGCTCCACTGCCGGACGAACAAATTCATCCAACAAACGCTTGATTTGCTCATCGAATTCAGATGGAACAACGTCGGATGCATTGATAAACGCCTCGGTATCGCCTGGTTGAGGCATGGCAGAAGGAGTAGCTTGTGGTTGTGCGCTTTCTGGAACGAATTTCACCGCTTCCATATGATCCATGAGCCATTCACGGATGTATTCGCGAAGCTGCTGAATAATCATTTCCCAGCCCAACGACTCATCTTTCGTAACAGCCACAAAATTCCCGCTAATGAACACATTCGTAACGAATGGAAAGTTGAACAACTCTTCTGCCAAAGGCGAAGCTTCGGTAGCCTGTTCCTTCGAAGTAAACTCAGCTTGTTCCCCATTCAAAATCAACGGTCTATCAACCACAAACTTCATTACTGCGGGGTTCGGAGTCATCTCAGCATAAACAGCAGTAGGTATTTTCTTCGTTTCCATTTTTTAGCGCTTTAACGGTACAAAGGTACATCGCAATTTGTCTTGATGAAACAGAACTTCCACTTGCTTGTTCATTATGTTAACTTTGCTGACTTCCAGAATGCTATTTATGAAACCACTACTGCTCGCTGCCCTCCTTGTTTGTGCTTTGTTTACCACGGCTCAGACTACTTTTCCTGTCAACGGAACGGTTGAAAAGGATGAGGTGCTCTACCTCTTCGAAAATGCAACTATTCACGTAGATGCTTCCACAGAATTAAACGGTAGCCTCCTGGTCAAAAAGGGGCGAATTGTGGCCGTAAATCCTGCTTTACCTCCTGTTGAAGGTGTGGTGAGAGTGGATCTCGAAGGAATGCACGTTTATCCTTCATTTGTTGAGAGTTATTCTTCATTTGGTGTACCGAAATTGGAACGCCCAAAGTGGGAGCCAGGACCTCAAACAGAATCGAACAAGAAAGGAGCATTCGGATGGAATCAGGCCATCAAACCGGAAATTGATGCTGCAGACATCTACACCTATGATGCGAAAGCTGCTGAGGGATATATAAAAGCAGGGTTTGGTGCCATGTTTACACATCAATCTGATGGTATTTCACGCGGCACAGGAGCGGTTATTACCCTCAATCCAAATGAAAATTTAGGGTTGCTGTTGCCACGCTCCATGGCGGTTCATTCTTTTCAAAAAGGAAGTAGCAGACAAGATTACCCAAGTTCATTGATGGGAGCCATTGCATTGCTACGTCAAACATTTTACGACGCACAGTGGTATGCCGAAAATGGAGAACGATTGGAAACAAACCTGAGTTTGGAGGCGTTCAATGCCAATGCGGTGTTGCCCCAGCTTTTCGTTACCCGTGACCGATTGGACGTGCTCAGAGCAGACTTGATTGGCGACGAATTCGAACGTCAATTTATCTTTAAAGGAACTGGCGATGAATACCAGCGATTGGACGAGTTGAAAGCAACAAACGGCGCCTTCATCGTCCCGGTCAATTTCCCGGCAGCCTACGACGTTTCTGACCCCTACTTGACGCGATTAATTCCACTTTCGGAATTGAAGCATTGGGAGATGGCACCAGCCAATTTGGCGATGATGGAAGAAGCGGGGATGACCTTTGCAATTACGTCTGATGGATTAAAGAAACCATCGATGTTGCTTGCCAATGTGCGCAAGGCCATCAGCTACGGACTGTCTGAAGAAATGGCCTTGAAAGCACTGACAGAGATTCCTGCAGCTTTGATTGGGGCAGACGAATTCGTGGGTACGCTGGAAGAAGGAAAAGAAGCGAATTTCATTGTCACTGACGGCCCACTATTCCATAAAAAGACCAACATTATTGAGCATTGGATCCAGGGAAATCCAACCGTAGTGAAAGACCGAAGCTTGAAAGATATTTCAGGTGTATATGCACTCACCTTCGACGATGAATCACTTTCTGTGAACGTGAATAAAGACGGAGATAATTACAAGGCGAGCTTCGACCTAATTAGAGAAGGTAAAGAGGGAGCCGACACCACGAAAGTGAAGGTGAAGTTAGCTCAGGAAGGAGAAATGGTGAACATGAAGTTCGGCCCCGTTGATAGCCTATACAAAGGAGTTTACTTGCTATCTGGAAACGTTTTCGCTGAAAGCAGAATTTGGGAAGGACAGGGCCAAGCACCCAACGGAAAATGGTTTGACTGGGCCGCTGTGCGTAGTGAAGACGCCAAAAAGAAAGACAAGCCCGGTTCCATGGATTCACTGATGGTGGAAGGGAAGGTGATTTATCCGTTCCTGGCGTACGGACAAGAAACGAAGCCAGAATCACAAAACGTGTTGATTACCAACGCTACCATTTGGACCTGTGAAGAAGAGGGCATTATTGAAGGCGGACAGCTGTTGGTGATTGACCGGAAAATCAAGGCTGTAGGGAAGAAGCTTGACTTGGAGTCGCTGTTTGGAAAAACAACGCCAAGCTTTGAAGTCATTGATGCCAAAGGGAAACATGTTACACCAGGTATTATTGATGAACATTCGCACATTGCCATCAGTCGTGGTGTGAACGAAGGTACGCAAGCCAGTTCAGCCGAAGTGAGCATTGCTTCCGTCGTCAATTCTGAAGACATCAACATCTACCGTCAACTAAGTGGCGGAGTTACTTGTTCGCAATTGCTTCACGGCAGTGCCAACCCAATTGGTGGACAAAGTGGAATCATCAAACTTCGCTGGGGACTCACTCCAGAAGAAATGAAAGTGGAAGATGGAACGCCATTTATCAAATTTGCATTGGGCGAAAATGTGAAGCAGTCGAACTGGGGACAATTCTACCAAGAGCGTTTCCCACAGACCCGAATGGGCGTTGAACAAGTGTTTTATGATCACTTCATTCGCGCCAGAGAATATGGTGAAGCATGGGATGCCTACGACGCATCCATGTCGTCTTTATCGCGAAAACAAAAGCGAAGAGGAGATGTCCCAGTTGCACCAAGAGTAGACTTGGAAATGCGAACGATTTTGGAAATTTTGGAATCGGAGCGATTTGTGAGTTGCCACAGCTATCGCCAAGATGAGATCAACATGCTGATGCACGTAGCAGACTCCATGGGCTTCACATTGAATACGTTTACCCACATTCTGGAAGGATACAAGGTAGCGGATAAAATGGCCGAGCACGGAGCAGGCGGTTCAAGCTTCTCCGATTGGTGGGCTTACAAGTTCGAAGTGAAGGATGCCATTCCATACAATGGAGCAATTCTATGGGAACAAGGAGTGACTACTGCTTTCAACAGTGACGATGCCGAGATGGCGAGAAGACTGAATCAAGAAGCGGCCAAAGCGGTTAAGTACGGCGGGGTTCCTGAAGAAGAGGCGTTGAAATTTGTAACACTGAACCCTGCAAAACTACTTCACCTAGATGACCAAATGGGCTCTTTGAAGGTCGGGAAAGATGCTGATTTCGTGATTTGGACTGACCATCCTTTGACCATTTATGCGAAGGCAAACGCAACGTACATTGATGGCAAATGCTACTACAGCATAGAAAAAGACTTGGAAGCTAGAAAGGCGATTCAAGCTGAACGCGCTCGCTTAATTCAATTAATGATGGATGGTTCCGGGGCGAAGAAAGGCAAGCCAATGGAGAAGATGCCACAACACTACCACTGTGATTCAGAAACCGATGAAATTAGATAAGATGAGAAAAGGACTACTACTTGGAGCATGCCTATTGCTCGTTTCGCTTTTCACATTTGCCCAAACGCCAGGTGATAAGCAGTCAGAATCTATTCTGATTATTGGAGCTACTGCCCACCTGGGTACAGGTGATAAAATTGAAGATAGCGCCATCGGGTTTGAAGATGGAAAAATAACCTTCGTAGGTGCCCGTCTTCAAGTGAATGAACAAGATTGGTCGAAGGTAATTGATGCTAGCGGAAAGCATGTTTACCCGGGATTTGTGGCGCCAAATTCAACCCTTGGCCTTCAGGAGATTGGTGCCGTTCGTGCCACCCGAGATCAATACGAGGTAGGAACTTTCAAGCCGAATGTACGTGCGGTAATTGCCTTCAATACCGATAGTGATGTCACACCTACAGTAAGAACAAATGGAGTATTAATTGGTCAAATTACGCCACGTGGAGGTGTGATTTCTGGATCAAGTGGTGTGGTTCATTTTGATGGGTGGAACTGGGAAGATGCTGCCATGAAAGAAGTGGATGGAATTCACTTGAACTGGCCATGGATGCACCACAGACACCGCGAAGGTGGGAAAATTGATGTCAAGAAGCGGAAATCGTATGATCAGCAAAAGCATGAATTAACGCGTTTTTTCGATGAAGCAGCGGCTTATGCGAACATACCAGCACCAAAGATTCAGGAATTGCGCTATGAAGCCATGCGCGGATTATTTGACGGAACTCTTCGCTTGTATGTGCATGCGAATGACGTGAAGCAAATTACGGAGGCGGTGCATTTCAAGCGTAAATATGGCATTGAGCATGTGGTAATTGTTGGAGGTTCAGACAGCCATTTGGTTGCTGACTTGCTTCGCGAAAACAATATTTCAGTCATGGTACAACGCGTCCACGAACTGCCTAGGTTCGCCGAAGACGATGTTGATTTGACGTACAAATTGCCAAAACTATTGTCAGACGAAGGGGTGTTATTCTGCCTAGAGAATGCAGGAGACATGGAACAGATGGGAACACGAAACCTTCCGTTCTACGCTGGAACGGCCATGGCATATGGGTTGACGTATGAAAATGCTGTGAAGTCCATTACGCTGAATCCGGCAATTATGTTAGGAATAGATCACTTGGTTGGATCCCTTGAAAAAGGAAAGGACGCCACCCTGTTTGTCTCTTCAGGTGACGCCCTTGATATGCGCAGTAACGACGTGACGCATGCCTTTATCCAAGGACGAATGATCGAACTGGATAATCGTCAGATGCAGCTTTATAGAAAGTACAAGGCGAAATATGAGAAGCCGTAAAACACGGTCACCTCTTATTCATCTTATGACTATTCAAGACGCATATACTGCCCTTTCGGATAACGCACTTCGTACTTCAATTTCATGTCTTTAGATTTCCCTGAAGCCACGTCGAGTTCCCAGGTAACTTGTCCGGTTTCTTCCGTTATACGTGCCCCATTGGATGTTTCTGATTCAATTTCGACCTCTTCAGACGTCGTAACGGGAATCTGATCTTCAATTTGAATGGAGATGCTTTCACGTTTGTTGTTTCGCACTTCAATTTTCCATTCGCGGATGTCTTTCTGCATGCCTGCAATGACTTGTTTTTTGTGATCGGCTTTCACGCGTTTTCTTCGTACTTCGATGCCCGGGTCAGCGCCAAGAGAAAGGTTGAGGGTGTCTTGCACACTGTTTAAGCGCAAGGCCGTTTTCCCGACATAGCTATCTTCGAAATAGATGTTCAAGTCGCCATCTAATAAGTTGAAGTCTTGCCAATCGGTAATACGCGCAGTGAGGTACGCTTGCGGGTCCAGTTTAGGAGCACATTGGTAAATGAAATTGGCATCCACTTCGATGTCTTGAACCTTCACGGCGTGGTGTGTTCCATCTGAAGGAATGTTGTACTTCGCATCGATTTTGAATTGAGTTTGGGTAGGAGTATAACTCACCGCAACAGGCGCGTAGAAGGCATCTTCGTCTTCCCTAGCCATGTCAAAACTACTTCTTACCCGAGCTGATTTAGATGCAGTCACTTCGATTTCATCTAACGTAATAGTGTTGCCCATCATCACCACGTTCATGTTTGAAGCGCTTACAGGAACCACAATGGGATTATAACCCACATACGAGTATTGGAGCTGGGAATACCCTGCTGGAATCGTCAAATTGTAATTGCCATTGACATCAACAGAAGCACCTGTTGAGGTGCCCGCAATGACCACGGTGGCGCCAATGAGTGCATTGCCATATTGATCAGTTACCCGTCCTTGGACATTTCGAATGTTGCCGTTGTAGGGTTGTTGCTTCAACCATGCATTCGGGTCACTCTCGTTATTGTTTCTGTAATTCCTTTGAATGGGCGCCGGAGCATTTACATACCAAGGCGTGAGGTTTGGCTTCATTGAGCGCTGTTGTGGCTGACCAGTACTTACGGTCACTTTTACATTGTCCCAATCTTCACCAGAGCTTTGGTAGACAAAAGCATTGTAAGTCAATTCCAGTGGTTCATTGACAGAGTTCACATGCGCGTCGTACCCAGGATACCATCCGGCACCGGCTACCTGGTGGGTTAATGAGAACTGTCCAGAGACCGATTTCTTCGCATTCACACGCACAAAAAATTGCAATTCAGTGGTGGTTTGAATGCCGGTAAGCTTCGCCATGGATAAGTCGATGGCGGTTATTTTTCCTTGGAGCTCTGCAATTCTGTCTTGAATGGCTAGGCGGTTGGCACGAATGTCGAGGTAGCGCTCTCGAATGAACACGGCAGCTTCCTTCAGTTTTGCAACTGCGATACCGTCTTCCTTCGAACCAAAAAGTTGATTGGCTTGAAGCATTTGTTCTTCCCGGTCGTAAATGCTCAACCATCCTTGTTCGCGCGAAATTTCGGTTTGGAGTGCATTTCGTTCCAATTGGAGTGATTCACGTTGTTTAGCGACGCCCCATCCAGCAATGGTGTCTACTTTGTAGCGATAGGAAGTGGAAAGAACAGTGAAATCTCCTTTTCCGTTGAACCTGATTTGTGAGCCATTTATGCTACTGTTGAGTTTATGAAAAACCAATAAACTGGTTCCTGCGGGAACGGTTCCTTTGGCTGATCGGGTCACTTGAGCTCCTTGTTGGAAGACCGTTACCTTTTCGATTTTACTAGAAATGAGTGTTTCTTTTTCTTTTGCGTTCACGGTAAAACCAGCGAAGAGGCAAAGTAGGATAAGCATGCGTTTCATGAGACTGTGTTTTTTATTTACGATGTCTCACCGTACACGTTTCCATAAAAAAAGTTCATCCGCCTTCGCTGAAGCTTCGGCGGAAGCCCTTCTAAAAACATATATAGCTGTTAGGTTGTAAGAGGAGGTGGCTGAGTTTATCGAAGTCTATTTCCTTCAGAAAGATTTCAGTTTCCGCCGAAGGTGGGGGCAGGGGAGGAATGTGAATCAATACCCCGTTTTCGCTCTTGTGCGCTTCAACACATCTGACGCTACTTTCCGTGCTTTTTCAGCTCCTTTCGCTAGTTCGCGATCAATCTCATCGGTGTTTTCCATGAGGTAAGCGAAACGCTCACGCTGCGGTTGGAAATGGGTGACAATGGCATCCAATAGGTCTTTCTTCGCATGACCCCATCCGTAGCCACCTTCGCGAAGCTTTCGTGCCATTTCATCGCACTCTTCTTCGGTTGCCACGTACTTGTACAGCTGGTAAACGATGGCAGAATCCGGATCCTTTGGGGCTTCTAGGGGAGTATCATCGGTTACAATCTGCTTGTTGATGACCTTTTTCAATTGCTTTTCAGGAAGAAAAATATTGATCGTATTCCCACGAGATTTACTCATCTTATTTCCATCAGTACCCAAAATATACATGGTGTTCTCTTGGGTTGTTGCTTCTGGTACAACGAAGGTTTCGCCCATCTGATGATTGAAGCGAGAGGCTACATCACGCGTCATCTCAATGTGCTGAAGCTGGTCTTTTCCAACGGGCACTTGCTCTGCGTCATACAGCAAGATATCAGCCGCCATCAGCATCGGGTACACGAAAAGACCAGAGTTAACATCTTCTAAACGGTCTGCTTTGTCTTTGAATGAGTGCGCTAAGGTCAAGCGATTGTAGGGGAAATAGCACGATAAATACCACGCTAATTCAGTTACCTCAGGGATGTCAGATTGGCGATAAAAAACAGTTCGTTCTGTATCCAAACCAAATGCTAACCAAGCGGCAGCCGTTGCATACGTGTTGGTTCGAAGGGTCTCTCCATCCTTGATTTGCGTCAATGAATGCATGTCGGCAATGAACAAGAAAGACTCATTGGCGGAATTACTCGCCATCTCAATTGCCGGACGAATTGCACCTAGAATATTTCCGAGGTGCGGAGTTCCTGTACTTTGGATACCTGTTAGTATGCGTGCCATAGTTCAATCCTTGGAGGGCAAAAGTAATGAATCAAGAGGCACAGAGGTAGCTTATTGCGCAACGGATTGTTTACATTTGCACGCTTATGAGACTTCGGAAGCTGTCTATTCTTATTCCTGCCTACAATGAGGAAGCTACCATTGAGGCTATTCTTCATGCTGTTGTTGGGGTGGAATTAATCCACAATGTGACGCGGGAAATCGTTATTGTGAACGACTGTTCGGCAGATCAAACAGTAGCAAAAGTGGAGGCGTTCATGGCGGCTCATCCTGAGGTAGACATTCAATTGTTTAGCCAAACCGTGAACCAAGGGAAGGGGGCGGCTATTCACAAAGCCATCGAATTGGCGTCTGGCGATTATTTTGTTGTGCAAGATGCTGATTTGGAATATGACCCTGAAGAATTCAACCTGCTCATTAAGCCCGTCTATAAAGACGATGCCGATGTTGTTTACGGTTCTCGTTTCATAGGAGGCAATCCGCACAGAATTTTATTCTTCTGGCATTCACTTGGGAATAAATTCTTGACGTTTTTATCCAATATGTTCACGGATTTGAATTTGACCGACATGGAAACATGTTACAAATTGGTGCGCTTGGATTATGCAAAACGGTTGGCACTGAAGGAGAAACGCTTCGGGTTTGAGCCTGAATTAACGGCACGCCTTTCACGTGTTCCAGACATCAAGATCTATGAGGTAGGGATTTCGTACTACGGAAGAACCTACGCAGAAGGAAAGAAAATTGGCTGGAGAGACGGATTTAGAGCAATCTATTGCATCTTGCGGTACAATCTTTTCGATCGCAAGTCATTCAAATGAAACCTGTTTTACAACAGCTTACATCCAACGGATTAGGAATTACCTTCTTGTTACTCATGCTACTGAGCTTGCTCTATGGCAATTTAGGCGTACTTGATGAAAACCCGCATGCCGTTCATTCGTGGCGACAAAGCGATTGCCTTTCTATTACCGATAATTACTTTGACAATGGAATGGTTTTCAGCGAGCCGGCCATTCACAACTACATTTCAGAAGAAGGAAAAAGTGGTAAAACTGCGGGGGAATTCCCAGGTTACTACTACGTACAAGCGGCGGTTTGGAAGGTATTTGGTAAAAGTGAATTCTCTTACCGACTGATTACTTCGGTGCTTTTTATTCTTGGTCTTCTGGCGCTACAACAAACGGTTTTCTTGTTGTTTCGAAGTCGTTTTTGGAGTGTGGGAGCCGCGGTATTCTTGTACAGCGCTCCGGCGTTGGCTTATTACGGGTTTGGATTTTTGTCTAACATTCCGGCGCTGTCATTTGCCCTGATTGGCGCATGGTTTTTCACGCGGCATTTTGTTGAACAACGGTTCAAATGGGTGTGGTTTGCTGCCTTGTTTTTCGCGTTAGCAGGACTCTTAAAAGTAACCGCACTTCTCCTTTATTGCACGCTAGGTGCCTTGTGGGTGCTGGAATTGCTAGGGGTGAATTTAGGTGTAGGTCGAAAGGTGTTCGAAAAGCCTTTGCGGTATATATTCCCTTTCGCCCTGGTCCTGATACCGAATTTTATTTGGTACAGTTGGGCAGCAGAGTACAACGCTACCTATGGCGGCAAGTACACGTTTAACGACCTCTGGCCTATTTGGGAAGCCGATGCTGACTACCGCGCCTGGCTGTATGAGGAAGTGAAGAAATTCACGGCGCGACAGATCTATGCGCCTATTTCGTGGTTGCTCATGCTCCTCTCTTTTGGGTTCATCTTGGTTCAAGGCCTTCGGAAGCGTATTCCGAATTTGGTGTGGATGGGAGTGGTCATTTTGGCGGCAGGAAGTTTCGTGTATTCCATTCTGTGGTTTCAAGCGTGGAAAGACCATGACTATTATTTCCTCAATGTATATGTATTGCCAGCTGCTATTTGGGCCGCGTTGGGTTATACGCTGCATATTTCATGGTCACAGATAAAACCAACGTTTCAGGCCGGGCTCATTGGATTTGGAGCGGTGATTATGAGTTACAACATTTGGTACTGTCAAGAACATTTAGCGCTTCGTTACCATGCCAAGGGCGATAAGGATTACAAGTCTGTTGCGGAAGAAGAGGAAGGCCATTTGAAGTACTTGTTTTGGGATCACGGGCGTCATGAAAAAGCGTTGGATTCCATAGAGCCTCATTTAGAAAAAATAGGTGTGTCAGAAGACCAGTTGGTTATTTCAATTCCAGATGCCAGCTTCTGTATTACGTTGTATGCCATGGACCGAAGAGGGTTCACCAACATGGGCGATGCCAATAGAGACGCAGAAAGCATTCAAAAGCACATTGACTTAGGAGCCAATTTTCTAGTGATAAACGAGCCCGAATATGAGAAGGAACATCCATTTGTGCTTCCTTTTATGAAATACCCGTTGGAAGGATATCAGAACATTAGGATATTCGACCTACGTTCATTCAAATAGAAAAAACGGCCGCCTCTCACAACGGCCGTTAACCACATTGTACAGTAACCCAAACTTGCCTCGTTCGGCAACTTTCGATACCCGAATGTACATGTTCATAGGGGTGGTTTAACAACCGTTTTGTAAGCGTATAGAAGAACTTTGTAGTCGTTCGTTTTCGTATCCAGAAGGCACAAAAAAAGCGGCTTTCTCTTTCGAAATAGCCGCTTTCAATCAAAGTCGATTTTCAATCAAGCTTATGCACAAAATTCGTCGAAAGCCATTTTGAGGTTGTCAGAAATCATTTCTGCTGTCTTGCCTTCAATATGGTGACGCTCAATCATGTGTACCAATCTTCCGTCTTTGAAAAGAGCGATAGCTGGAGATGATGGAGGGTATGGCAACATAAACTTACGCGCACGTTCAACAGCTTCTACGTCGAAGCCAGCGAATGTGGTTGTCAATTGCTGTGGTGTTTTTGAATGCTGCACGGCCAATTTAACGGCCGGACGCATGGAGCCTGCGGCACAACCGCAAACACTATTTAGAACCACGAGTGTAGTGCCATCTTGATTGATCGCATTGTCTACTGCGTCTGGTGTTGTGAGTTCTGAGAACCCTACGTTTACCAGTTCATTTTTCATGGGAGTTACGAGCTCTGCTGGATACATATTTCAAAAGTTTCGACAAAGGTAACAAAGAACCTGCTTCGCGGTTCGCTTTCATAATGTTAAACAATGTCATGAAGGTTCAGAACAAATTGTCAACTTTGTAGCTTCCCTTTTAAGAATGGCGAAAATGAGAACAATTAAGTGCATCGGCGTACCAGAACATTTTAACCTTCCGTGGCTGTTAGCCATTGGTGAAGGTGATTTTGAGGCAAAAGGTATTCAAGTAATATGGGAAGACTACCCTGGAGGAACGGGCTCCATGAGTAAGGCACTTTTTGAGGAAGAGGCAGACTTGGCACTATTGCTTACGGAAGGAGCACTTACTTCTATTTCCACTGGAAATCCGTGTAAAATTCACTCTTTCTTTGTAGACTCTCCTCTTCGTTGGGGGGTGTTCACGGGCATCAAAAGCACGTTCGAAGAAGGTGGGGATTTTGAAGGAGCTACCTTCGCCATAAGTAGATTTTACAGTGGTTCTCACCTAATGGCCTTTCATTATTGCGATGTGAACGGATGGGAAATTGAAAAAGATCAATTCAACCTGGTAGGCGGACTGACAGGGGCTCGTGCCTCGTTAGCTTCCAAACCAGACCAACTGTTCATGTGGGAGAAATTCATCACCAAACCGTTGGTAGATGAAGGGGAATTCAAGTTGGTAGATGAATGCGCCGCACCGTGGCCAAGTTTTTCAGTGGTTGTTCGCGAAGCTTTTCACAATGAAAACCCAGGCTTGGTAGATGAGGTGATGGAAATTGTTCGCGCTAAGTCAGCTGATTTCTTTCAACGTGAAGAAGCTGCAGAAGTCATCGCTTGGCGTTATGGCCTCAAGTTAGGCGATGCCGAAGAATGGTTACGTCAAGTAAAATGGAGCGCAACAGCTTCTGTTGACCCAACGATTCTGATGCATGTGAGTGAGGTGTTGACCAAGTTGGAAATCATGGATAAACCATTGTCAATGGACGATGCGGTTGCTTTAACAGTGAAGTAAACGGAGTCGGTAAATCGAAGTTAAAAGGCTCAACCATTTGTGGCCTGACAGGGACGCCCCGCTTGTATGCGTCCTCCTAAACGGTTGCACCCTGCGGATTGAAAAAACGTACACAAAATAATCCTAGACGTTGGTAAAGTTGTTGTTGAGTGAACAAGGTTTGTTCGGAGCTTTGCACAGGGAAGGGGCTGGTGATATCCTACTATATAGTTACGTTATGTAGTTAACTAAGGTGGTCGCGCCTACGCTCCAACTACGCTGAAGCTTCGATGGAGCTTGGGCGGATGAGATGTTCAACTCAACTTGACGGGCGTTCAACCCAACTTGGTGGACGTTCGCTCCATTGAAACCAATGAATTTAGGCGGTTTACACCCGAATTCGCCAGATAACCTCATTGCGCCACTTCCGCCACCATTGCTGTGTCACCACCGCGTCCCATTTCAATGATGTCAACGATTCAACTTGCGCAAGGCACTTCTCAAGAGCCATTCCACCTTGTCGCAGGTCAAATTCAGCTTGATTCTCCATCATCCAATTCGCCAACACATGCGGAAACGCAATAAGTGAACTGCCGGTGGAAGAAACAAATAGCAACGTGGTGGTATTGGCTGTTTTTTCAACCTCCTGCACCCCCACTTCATTCCACATCAAACGGAAAAACGCGCTGTTTTCAAGTTCATCTGGAATGCCCTTGATGGACTTTCGAATCAAATGTGGCGATACGGTGGTGCGCGGAATCTTGAAATCGAAAAACTCTCGGAGATCCAAATCAAAACCGTTGTCGTGCATGTAATTGTACAAGGCCTTGCTCAAGCCTTCGCTGTACTTCTGATGGTCAGCACCCGTAGGGTCTTTGTGGTAAAGATCGTTGTTGGCAAAGCCTTCAAACGTCGGGCCAATACGTTCTACTTGGTACTTTTCGGGATTCATTCCAACCGGACTGTGAACGGTCATGGCGAATTGGTGCCAGAAACCAGAGTGGATGAGTCCTTCTTCAAACAACTGGCGAACCACGTCTAATGAGTCAACGGTTTCTTGATCTGTTTCAGTTGGGAAACCGTACATGAGGTAGGCGTGTACTAAGATGCCACTATCGCGAAAGCCTTTGCAAACACGCGCTACTTGTTCCACCGTCACGCCCTTTTCCATCAGTTTGAGCAAGCGATCACTCGCCACTTCCAATCCGCCAGTAACGGCAATGCATCCGCTAGCAGCAAGTAATTTGCATAGATCCGGTGTAAATGTTTTTTCAAAGCGAATGTTCGTCCACCAGGTGACTTGCAATCCGCGTTTGAGAATTTCCAAGGCCAAATCGCGCATGGCCAATGGCGGTGCTGCTTCGTCTACGAAATGGAAACCTGTTTCACCCGTTTCGGCGATGAGTGCTTCCATTTTATCTACCAATTCCTTGGCGGGCGATTGCTCGAATCGGCCGATGTAGTCCAGTGAAACATCGCAGAAGCTGCATTTTTTCCAGTAGCACCCATGGGCAATGGTGAGTTTGTTCCAACGCCCGTCGTTCCACATGCGGTGCATCGGGTTGGGCATGTCAAACATCGATAAATAGTCGGCGGTGCGAAGTCCTTTGTACGAAGGTGCGGGAAGTGTTGAATGTCCGAATTCTCCACCGATCACATCGTTCTTGTACACCACTTTCCCTGCTTCGCGAAGGAAGGTGCGTTTCAAGTTAGGGTGCGCCACGGGGTCTTCGATATGGTTCTTCAAGGCTAAAATGGGGCCTTCTCCATCGTCCAATGTGATGTAGTCAACGTAATTGAAAACGCGTGCATCGGACAGATCGCGCAGTTCTGTATTGGCATATCCACCCCCTAAAAGCACTTTTGTATTGGGATGGTCTTTTTTAATCCACTGCGCTACTTTCAACGCGCCATAGAGGTTGCCACCAAATGGAACCGTGAATCCCACAATGTGAGGAACGTCGTTTTCGAAGTAGGTTTTCGCCACTTCAATAAGCTGTGTATCGATGTAATTGGCAGGTGCTTCCAGCGCTTGGTCAATTGGGCCGAATGACGTTGCTGTTCGTGCAATGCGCTCAGCATATTTCGAAACACCGAAGTACGGTCCAACAGTTGCGGCAATGAGATCTACCAGGTCTTCCAAGTACAACGAGCAGAGGTAACGCGCTTGGTCTTGAATGCTATTGGTGCCGAAGTACCAGGCGAGGTCTTCGATAACCTCAAATCGCGGTCCTTCCGGAAGGTAGCTACGCTTGGAGATCCTGAACGCGATGGTTGTTTCTTTGTGTTGCAGGAACCGAATAACCGTTTCCACACTGCTGATGTAGGATCGCTTGTTGAGCACCATCTCGGTCAGCCCTTCCTCGAGTTGGAATTCGCCCTGCTCAATTTCATTGAAAACTGAAGTCAACCCATCGGATGTAAATACCTTCAGAAAAAGATCCAATCCCAGATCACCTTGCTGCGCCTCAATTCCTTGTGCATCAAGAAAGCCTTTGAGGTAGGCTGTAGCCGGGTAGGGCGTGTTGAGTTGTGTGAGTGGTGGGATGAGTAGGAGCATGGGGCGAAGGTACGAAGGATGGGTTAACTCGAAAGCCCTCTTAATCTTGCCTTTTATCTTTAGTAATCCTTATTGATTTGCTCCCTTGAACTTCAATCTGTTTAGTGCTCTTGTCTGGAGTTTAAATCCGAAACCCAACTCCAAAAAAGAGTTCTGGTGGAGTGATTGTTGTTTTTCGATACTTGTTTTCCCACTCCCAAACTGGTTCATTCGTGAATTGAGGTTCTTGGATTAAAATGTTTGTCACGGTATTCCCTCCAACATCGAACTTCACTATTCCAAAGGATACATTTGATAAAAAGAACAATTTTGGTGTAATAAACCATTTCAGTGATGAAGTGCTATTTACCCCAAATGCGCTACCTCCTGTTGTCACTTCCTCTGTATGATACATTCGGATGGGGTCTTCTTGTTTGTATGTTTTCTCACAGTTGGACAAAAGGTAAAAAGGGATTTCTAAACCAGTGGAAAATTGAATTTTTTCATTCGTCCATGCATAGCGAGAACCAAGTGCAAAAGCGAGATAAGTTTGGTGCTCCTTTCCAGTAGGGGGAATACCTGGTTGATTGCCGATCACATATTCTTCCTTTCTATGGCCATATCCAAAAGTACCTGAGAAGATGAGGTTTTTCTTGGTTTTAAACTCATAATGGAAATTGAATTTTAAAATGCGTTGATCAAAAGAAAGCACATCATCAGATGGATTGTAAGAGTCTGGTTCGAAATAGAAATCGTCTATTACCTCTTCAAGCTGACCATTGTTACTCAAGGTTAAGTAAAAGAAATGTTCTGTTTCTTGACTAAAAACCAAATTAAGCCATATAACGGCAGAAAGAGTCTGAATAAGCCTTGATTTCATAAGAGTAGTTTTTTTCAGAGTGAATGCCGTTTGTATCTAAGTTAGATTTTCTTCTGTAGTTTGTGGTTTGTTCTTTCCCAAGAAAAGGGAAGTTAAGGACTTTGTTCCTTGTTCTAAGCAAACAATGTGCTTGAGTGCTCAACTAGGAAAAACAGACGTTTAAGAACACGAACAACCTTTCATTGACGGATTGAAGTGCAGTTCGCTCAACTTTGCGATCAGTTTAGGATAAAGTTGAACTACGCTAAGACTTTTGGAGGATTCTTGGTTCGAATGGCTTCAAAACTCGCTGCGATCGCTGTACTTCAGAAAGTTAACCTTGAAAAAGGAAGATCTTTAAACCACATCAAGCATGCGTGGAGTTAATAGCACAACGCGTTTCTTATTATTCTTAAAGCTGGAGGGAGAAAACAGACTGGCAAATCTATTTCCAAAAGAATATCTCAATTCCCTAAAATCGAAGATTATGCTTTGAATCGAATGGTGTTTTTGAAACTCACTCTTTGTCCTCTGAATAATAAAATCAGCATCTGAATTTCCTTTAGAACCAATTCCACAAACCCCTTCAAACTTTAAAAGCAGGTGATTCTTTATTCTTTCTATTTCGGTTAATTCGATGTTCATTTTAACCCACTAGCCCCTATGTTTTCTTAGTCTTTGTTGTGCAATCGCACTTTTATTTTTTTACTTCAAAGTGTCCACCATTTGGATGTTGGCCTCTACAGTCACAACTTGAAAAGTTGTAATCAGAAACCCAAATTAAGTTTTCTCGGTATCTCCTAAGCCAGTCCTGAACAGCTTTTTGAAATTTCAGTCTGTTCTCTCGTCCTTGCCGAAGATATTGCCAATAAGAACAGTAACCACAGCCAGAAGCATCAAACTCAACAGGCAAGAGATCGAAGGTTGGAATGCCGTGAATTATTTCTTGCAAGGTCGCATAAGAAATATCGCCTATTGTCCAATGTCCACCAAAATTTGGAACAAAAGCTTTTGATTTGGTTGTGTCAGCTAATCTTTCAATCAGTGGTTCGATGGCTTGTTCTTTCATTTGAACTACATTCCAAAAAAGTGTATCGCCACAGCCAAATTTTCCAACTGCGAATTTTCCTTCGCAGATGTATCCCATATCTTCAATTTCTTTGAAATTTTCAATTTGTGAATCAATGTCACCTTGAGCAAAGATGAGAAATGGGACTATCGTGAATATGAGAGTAAACTTTTTCAATGATAGGTTCTTTTGCATGTTGCACAACAGTTGTGCATTTACCCGTCCGTCTATTCAACTTTTGTTTCAAAAGTAAGCACATCCTCAACAAGTTACACCTCTCCTTCCAATCCCACACCACCCTAAAGAGTGATTTTCACCGTCCCAATCCAAGAAACCCCCATTGTTGTTGCCCAAGAACAAAAACACCTACAAACTCAACCGCTACGCCTAGACATTTCTGGGTGTTTTAGATGGGGGCGGGCCCGCGAGGGCTCCACAAGCAATAAACGCTAATCCTGTATATCCAGTCTGTTTTGCGTTTTATCCTGAAGCGATTAACCAGCTTTTTAAAGTGCACTAAAATTTCAAGGCCGTTTACACATCCCTTCTCCATGAGCACCCGAACATCCCCCGTAGCTTTAGCGAAGACGGGGGCAGACTACTTCCCTAACTTCAACTCCAATTCCTTCAACTGCTCACCATCAATCACAGCGGGTGCATCAATCATGACATCTCTACCACTGTTGTTTTTCGGGAACGCGATGAAATCACGGATGCTATCGCTTCCTCCAAACAATGAACACAAACGATCAAAACCAAGTGCTAGTCCACCGTGTGGAGGAGCTCCGTACTCAAAGGCATTCATCAAGAAACCAAACTGCGCCAATGCCTCTTCTTTGGTGAAACCAAGAAGGTCGAACATGCGTGACTGAATTTCTCGGTCATGGATACGAATTGATCCACCGCCAATTTCAACACCGTTAATCACCATGTCATATGCATTGGCATTCACCTTTCCAGGATCAGACTCAAGCATGTGCATGTGTTCTGGTTTCGGGGATGTGAACGGGTGGTGCATAGCGTGGTAACGCTCAGTATCTTCATCCCACTCCAATAACGGGAAGTCAATGACCCACAACGGTGCAAAAACATTCGGGTCACGCAATCCAAGTTCTTTTCCTAAGTGCAAGCGAAGCTCGTTAAGTTGCTTACGTGTTTTGTCCAAATCGCCACTCAAAATCAAGATCAAATCGCCTGGCTTCGCACCCGTGTGGGCGGCCCAGGCTTGCTGATCTTCCGTAGAGTAGAATTTATCTACGCTTGACTTGAAAGAGCCATCTTCGTTCACCTTGCAGTAAACCAGGCCTTTCGCTCCAATTTGCGGACGACGAACGAAGTCGGTCAACGCGTCAAGTTGTTTTCGGCTGTAAGTAGCACATCCTTCAGCAACAATACCAAGAACAGCTTCAGCACCATCAAAAATGGCGAAGCCTTTGTCCTTCGTTACCGATGCCATGTCTTGAAACTTCATCCCAAAACGAATATCTGGCTTGTCTGAGCCGTAGTGTTCCATGGCGTCAGCATAGGTCATACGAGGAAATTCAGCCACGTCTACATTCTTCACCGTTTTGAACAGGTGACGCGCCATGCCTTCAAACGTGTTCAAGATATCTTCCTGTTCTACAAATGCCATTTCGCAGTCTATCTGAGTGAACTCAGGCTGACGATCCGCACGTAGATCTTCATCTCGGAAACATTTTACAATTTGATAGTACTTGTCGTACCCAGAAACCATCAACAACTGCTTGAAGGTCTGTGGAGACTGTGGCAATGCGTAGAATTGACCTGGGTTCATTCTACTTGGTACCACAAAATCACGCGCTCCTTCAGGAGTGGACTTGATCAAGTAGGGCGTTTCAACCTCCAAGAATCCAATTGAATCTAGGTATTTACGCGACTCAATAGACATACGGTGACGCAACATCAAGTTGTTCATTACCGGCTTTCTACGAAGATCCAAGTAGCGGTACTCCATTCGGATATCTTCTCCTCCGTCAGTGTCATCTTCAATGGTAAATGGAGGCGTTTTAGCGGCATTCAACACTTCCAATGCAGAAACTTCAATTTCAATTTCTCCAGTTGGAATGTTCTTATTCTTGCTACTTCGCTCAATGATCTTTCCAGTTGCTTTTACAACGAACTCACGTCCGAGCTTTCTGGCAGCTTCGCACAACCCGGCATTGGTATCCATATTGAAGGCCAATTGCGTCATTCCGTAGCGGTCACGGAGATCAATGAATGTCATTCCCCCCAAGTCACGAGAGCGCTGTACCCAGCCACTCAATGTTACTTCTGTTCCTACGTGTTGGATGCGGAGTTCTCCGCAGGTGTGCGTGCGATGCATATCGTTGTTTTTAAGCGTCGCGAAGTTAACGAAAGGAGGCGGGATTACGAACCAAAGAGAGAATGGAAATTGCGTTGAAGTGACATGTTAATTGAAAATCTATGAGACTGCTCTGATCATTTGGATAGGATGACGATGGGTCCTGCGCTTCCCGTTCAGGACTGGAACTGCGAACCTGAACTCAAAGTCATTCCAATAATCAGCAAAATTCCATTTGTATCCACAGGCTGAACTGTGTAACTTATACCTCTTGTTTCGTATACCTAAATGCAATTACGCAACTTGCACTATGCGCGCAGTTTATCTTGTCATATTCACCTTGCTTTTTAGCGCTGCTCAAGCCCAATTGGGAAATGAGTGGATTGACTATTCACGTCAGTATTGGCGCTTTCCGGTGAGCGAAAATGGAATGTACCGCATAACCTATCAAGAACTTCTCTCAAGTGGATTTCCTGTTGAGCAAGTCAATCCGGCGGCGGTGAAATTATTTGGTAGGGGCGAAGAACAATATATCACTATCCAAGATGGAGGAGATAGTAGTTTTGACGAAGGGGATTATATTGAGTTTTGGGCGAAGAAGAATGATGGTTGGCTCGACAAGCAAATCTATGATGATCCAACCCATCAAGTGAACGAACAGTATAGCCTCTTCAATGATACAGCTTCCTATTTTTTGACATTTGCTGCTGGGAACGGACTTCGAACTGAAGCATATACGCCGGTTAATGACCCGAGTGAATTGCCAGCACTTCCCTATGTAGATTTCAAGTACAGAGAAAATTATACCGAAGAGTACCTTATTGGAAAACAAGATGTCAATAGCATTTCATTGCCTTGGTATGAAGAGGCAGAAGGGTGGTTTGATACCCGTTTTGCCATGGGGCAAACACGAAGTAAAACCATTGAACATCCGTTTTTATACTTGGGTGGAGATGCACCCAATGCTACTTTTAGAGCTACTTCTGCAAGTGCATCGCTCGCGGCGGGGTTTGTGAATCACCATCTTCAGGTAGGGTATGGAAGCCCCTTCCAACAAGTGGTGGATAGCATTTATTACGGCTATCAATTCAATGATTTTAGCTGGCAGGTGCCCGTGAATGAATTGGTAGGGAATTCCACGGTGGTAATCCACCGATCTCAAGATGATTTGAACGTAGCTGCCGATTGGCATGCGGTGGGGTGGATTGAGATTTCGTACCCAAGGATAGCTAACTTCACAGCGCAGCAAACCGCTTTCAAGGCTGTTAACCTTTTCGCCCAAACAGAAGGGAAATTGGAAATTACGTCACAACTGACAAACCCACGGTTGTTCGAAGAAGCAAATGGTTTGCTACGCGAATTCGATGTTACAGTACAAGGAGAAAATTTCCAAAGCATCGTTTCATTTCTAACCACTCCAAACATCACAAATTTGGTGTTGGTTGATGCAAACGACTTCACCGAAGTGACCAATCTCCAACCTGTTACAACCACTGGGTATTTCGAAAATTATGCAGCAACTAACCTGGATAGCGCCTTTGTGATCATCACGGCGCCGCCATTGATGGACGCCGCCAATTCCTATGCGTTTTACAGAGAAAACGAAGGAATGGATGTTCTCTTGGTAGATGTAGAAGAACTGTACATGCAATATGGGGCGGGCATTTGGAAGCATCCATTGAGCATTCGTCGCTTTTGCGATGACCTCCTTCAAAGCTGGGATTCAAAACCATCTCACCTCTTTTTTATTGGGAAGTCCATCTTCGAAATGAAGATCAGTGCCACCGTGGGCGCGCGCGACAATCCCATCAACTACCAAAACAACTTAGTTCCCAGCTGGGGCTACCCAACGAGTGATCTGGTGTTCACTTCTGGATTGGACGGGACGCTTTCTGAAGTGGCTATTCCAACCGGACGACTCAGTGCAAAATCACCTGAAGAAGTCTTGAACTACCTCAACAAGGTGGTGGAGTTTGAAGCGCAAGAGCCCGCACCTTGGATGAAAAGAGTTATCCATTTCGGAGGAGGGGGAAACCAGTTCGAGCAAACACTTTTCGCCACCTACCTGAACAACTATTCTTCAGTGGTACAAGACACGTGCTTCGGCGGAAAAGTATCTAGCTTCTTCAAGACAACCACTGACCCGATTCAGTTAAATCTATCTGATAGCATTTCCTACCTCATCAGCGACGGAGTGAGTTTGATGACTTTTTTCGGACACGCTAGTAGCACAGGGTTTGATGTGAATATTGACTCACCTTCGAGCTATGACAACCAAGGAAAGTACCCGCTCTTGATTGGGAATAGCTGCTACACCGGGAATATCCATTTGCCAACTGACTTTAGCACCAGTGAGACTTTCGTCTTGGCTCCCAACGCCGGTACAATTGGATTCATTGCCAAGGCCGACTTAGGTGCACCTTCTTACCTGAATATCTGGACCGATAACTTCTACAGGCAAACTTTTCAAGCGAATTACGGCGGATCCATCGGCCAGAACATGAAACGAGCTGTGCAGCAATTTCAAAGTGAGACACAAAATTTAATTACCGAAAATACCGCCCTCACGTTTAGCTTGCATGGGGACCCGTCTATTGTGCTCAATTCATTCGAAGAACCAGATTTCACCGTTTCGGTTGAAGACATCATCTTCGAACCTGAAAATGTGACTTCCGACTTGGAATCATTCCAGATGAAAGTAGCCGTTACCAATATTGGTAAAGCAGTGAATGAACCCTTTGGAATCGAACTCGTTCGTCATTTACCAAACGGACAAGACACTTCCCTTGTGGTTGATCTTGCGAGCCTCTATTTCAGAGATACTGTTGTTTTCGAACTTCCGATAGATCAGTTAAATGGCGTCGGATTGAACTCGTTTGATGTATTGGTAGACTTTCCAGGTGATCAGGTGGATGAGCTGGAAGATTTGAGCAACAACACCGTTTACGGGAAAGAGTTGTTTGTAACCAGTGGAGACTTAATTCCCGTTCACCCATTTAATTTCGCAATTGAACCAGCGAACAGCGTACTGCTGAAAGCCAGCACAGGTGACCCGCTGGCACCTGCTCGAACGTACATCATGGAATTGGATACCACTGACCAGTTCAATAGCCCATTGCTGCTAACCACCAGTGTAACGCAGTCAGGCGGCGTAGTAGAATGGGATGTGCCAGTTACAGCGGTCAATGAACGTGTTTATTACTGGCGAACAGCGGCTCAACCAGATGCGGGAAATGATCCCCGATGGCGTATGCACAGCTTTCAATACTTGGAAGATGAACGTGGATTCGGGCAGTCTCATTTTGAACAATTTAGAGACAATGCGTTCATTCAAATGGTTTTTGATGATGCCGACAATGAAGTAGAATTCACCACCGGAGAGGTAGACTTGAAATGTACGGTGTACGGAAACCCGAACAACAGTTTCGAGATTAACGCTACACGGTATCAGATTGATTTGGAAGTCATGGACTACGCCGGATGCGGCAATCAAGCAGCTATTCACATTGCTGTGCTTGACCCAGTGACATTGGCCCCATGGGAATCGAATTACGATGACCTCTATCCTGAGAATGATTTTGACAACTTAATGAGTTGCGCTGAAGGAAGAGCACGTCCAGAAAAGTACTTCATCTTCCGTCAGAACAATGCCACAGAACTCGCGGGCCTAGCTACTATGTTAGATGCGGTCCCAGATGGGCACTACATTTTGGCCTATTCTTGGAAGTATGTCAACTACGATGGGTGGGACGCCAACGGCCCTGAATTGTACGATGCCTTTGCAGACTTAGGTGCGTTGCAATTGGGTGCAGCACAAGACAGTGTTCCATTTATTTTCTTCGTCGAAAAAGGCTTGCCTGCTTCGGCCCAAGAGATCTACGGAACAGCGCAAGATGAACTAATTGAATTCGAAACATCACTTTCTGGAGCCTTTGGGATTGGTAAAATTCGCACGCCGAAATTTGGACCGGTTAGCGAATGGGAAGCGTTGTTTTGGGACATTGAATCTGAAGAAGGTGATAGCACACGAATTAAGGTAGCTGGGGTGAATGCCGAAGGGAATGAGTGGATTTTGAACGACCTTCCTTCCATCGACGAAGAATGGCAAACTCTCGGAACTGAAATAGAAGCCTCTGCATATCCATACATCCGTTTGCAAGGAGACTACTTCGACCCAGAAGAACAAACTCCAGCTCAGTTGGACTATTGGCGACTCATCAGCGATCATGCTCCGGAATGTGCGTTGAATGCGGCTGAAGGATTCTTCTTTCCATCGGACACCGTGCAACAAGGAGAGCCGCTTCCTTTTGCGATTGCCATTGAAAACATCGGTGAGTTTGACATGGATAGCTTGCTGGTGAGGTACACCGTGCAGCGTTCAGGATCTCCTGCAATGGAAGTGGAGTATGTGAGACAAGATAGTTTGAGGGTGGGCGAAACACTCTTGGATACCCTCTTCATTTCAACCAACCTGTTCTCAGGTGATATGGTCTTGAAGGTTGAAGCCAACCCACGAGATGAGAATGGCGTAGGTGACCAATTGGAGCAATTCCATTTCAACAACGTAGCCGAAATGCGCTTCTTCGTTCAAGATGACAACATCAACCCGTTGCTAGATGTGACGTTTGACGGACAACACATCCTTCATGGCGACATTGTTTCTGCGCAACCCTACATTCGCATTGCGTTGGACGATGAAAACCCATTCATCCTGATGGATGAGCCTTCAGATACGGCCCAATTCAAGGTGTTTGTTACTTGGCCAGATCAATCCCAACATCCGGTTTATTTCTCAGATCCGAACATCATTAATTTCTATCCGGCAACCAGTTCAGCAAACAGGTGTTACATCGAGTACCGTCCGGTGTTTGAGGCTGATGGAGCTTATGAATTGTTGGTGCAAGCGCAAGACAAAAGTGGCAACGCCTCAGGTGATCTTGACTACCGCATCGGGTTTGAAATTTACTCCAAGCCTAGCATCACGGAAGTGCTGAACTATCCGAACCCATTCAGCACACGCACGCAATTTGTGTTCACGTTAACAGGCGTTGAGCCCCCTGATGAGGTGCTTATACGTATCATGACCATCAGCGGAAGTGTGGTGCGTGAAATTAGGAGCGATGAATTGGGCCCATTGCAAATTGGGCGAAATCAAACAGATTTTTGGTGGGATGGAACCGATCAATTCGGGGATCAACTCGCAAATGGAATTTACTTGTATTCTGTTCAAGCAAGGCTACGCGGACAAAACCTCGATTTAAGCGCCACAAATGCATCGCCATTTTTCAAGAATGGCATTGGTAAAATGTATCTCCTTAGATAAGGTCACTTCGGCCTGAAAGAAATCGTCAATTCTCCTATCTTCGTACCATGAAATTCGAAGAGCTCGATAGTAAAATCGCTAAGGCGAAACTGGGTGGAGGTGAAAAGCGCATCGAATCCCAACACAAGAAAGGAAAACTCACAGCAAGAGAGCGTGTAGAATACTTATTGGACGAAAATTCGTTCGAAGAATTGGGTATGCTCGTTACACACCGGTCCACGAATTTTGGTTTGGAAAAGCAGAAATTCTTAGGAGATGGAGTGGTTACCGGTTTCGGTACCATTGACGGAAGACTGGTGTATGTGTTTTCACAGGATTTCACCGTAATGGGAGGTTCGTTAGCGGAAGCGCACGCAGAGAAGATTTGCAAAATCATGGATCTTGCCATGAAAAATGGAGCCCCTGTTATCGGGTTAAACGATTCAGGTGGAGCGCGAATTCAAGAAGGTGTTGTATCCTTGGGAGGGTACGCAGATATCTTCTACCGAAATGTGAAAGCAAGTGGTGTAGTGCCGCAACTTTCAGCAATCATGGGCCCTTGTGCCGGTGGTGCGGTTTACTCACCAGCGCTTACTGATTTCATCTTCATGACCGAAGGAACGTCGTACATGTTTGTAACGGGTCCTAACGTAGTGAAAACAGTAACCCACGAAGAAGTAACAGCGGAAGAATTAGGAGGAGCTTCGACCCATAGCACGAAAAGTGGTGTCACCCACTTCAGCTGTGAGAATGAAATTGCGACCTTAAACGCACTTCGCACGGTATTCGGGTACATTCCACAGAACTGTGAAGATGATGTCCCATTTGTAGCCTATAACGCTACTGATGAGAACCGTCCGCACTTGGATGAGATCATCCCGGAAAGTGCCAACCAACCATACGATATCAAGTCGGTCATCAATGGCGTAATTGATGAAGATAGCTTCTGTGAAGTACACAAAGATTACGCAGAAAACATCGTTGTAGGATTCGGTAGACTTGCCGGAAAAAGCATAGGTATTGTTGCGAACCAGCCAGCTTATTTAGCGGGTGTTTTGGACATTGATGCATCCAATAAAGCGGCGCGTTTTGTGCGTTTCTGTGATGCGTTCAACATTCCACTTCTTGTGTTCGAAGATGTGCCTGGTTTCCTTCCAGGGACAGACCAAGAATGGAACGGAATCATTTCAAATGGAGCGAAACTACTTTATGCGTTCTCTGAAGCTACTGTTCCTCGTATTACGGTTATTACCCGTAAAGCATACGGTGGTGCGTACGATGTGATGAATTCGAAGCACATTGGCGCAGACATGAACTACGCGTGGCCAACTGCTGAGATTGCTGTAATGGGGGCGAAAGGAGCTGCTGAGATTATCTTTAAGAAAGAAATTAAGGAAGCAACTGATCCTGAGGCGAAGTGGAAAGAGAAAGAAGCAGAATATGCTGAACTTTTTGCGAATCCATACAATGCTGCAGCCCGCGGATATGTTGATGAAGTGATCAAGCCGCATCAAACAAGAGCGAAGCTCATCAAGGCATTCGACATGTTGAAGAACAAGGTTGAACACCTTCCGAAAAAGAAACACGGCAACATTCCACTATAAAGGAAATACTACCGCATAAAAAAAGGCCCGAGATTATCTCGGGCCTTTTTTCGTTAGAAGTGATGTTTACTTCGCCATACGCTTAATACTACATCCCATTGGGCGCGTAGATGGCGTTGGAATTTCTTCACCAGCTGAACACGCCTGAAGCGCATTTGCTAGCCATGGTTCTTTCACTTCCTTAGAAGAATCAACGTTGTCATCAATAGCTCCTTTGTATACAAGCTTCATTTCCTTGTCGAAAAGGTAAACGTGCGGTGTGGTACGTGCACCCATAGCGTCAGCCAATGCATGGTTTTCGTCCACTACGTAAGGCATCTTGTATTTTGATGTTTTCGCATGCTTCTTCATCGCATCCAATGAATCGTCACCTTCGCGTTTCGCTTCATTTGAATTAATCAACACCATTCCGAATCCGGCTTTTGCAGCAACGTCGTAAACATCGTTGTAACGTCCTTCCCATCCTTCGCTTTTTCCTTCACGTCCAACTACAAACGGACAAGTATTACAAGAAAAAACAACGAGCAATCCGTTGTCTTCGGCAAGGGATTTCAGGGTGTGAGATTTACCATCTACACCAACCATTTTCGCATCCATCATTGGAGCTTCTGAACCAATAGCTAATGATTCAGGATCACTTTCGCCTGCCATAAAAGCAGAGCCAATAAGCGCTACCATCAATGATGCAGCTATAAAAATTGATTTTTTCATTTTTCGGGTTTTTAATAGAACAGCGCAAAGTAGAAAATGTTGTCTTTCTAAACTTCACGGAAGTGTGTTCAATTAGTTAATGAATGTTAGGGGTGAGACTGGTAGCTTTCAAAATAGTTTAAAACACCAAAAAGGCCACCCCGTTGGACGGCCTTCGTTGGTAAATAAATGAAAACAATTAAACTATCTAAATATCTCTACATGAGAACTTACATGATGGTTTAACGCCAGAAATGCAATTCGGTTACGATTAAAGGCGAAAAAAACACGAAGAAATCATAAGTGACTGAAAACTAGCTGAAAAAAGAGTGAATTAATTCCCTCCCCACATGATAAGCTGTTCATTTTGATAGTAAGGCGAAATGTCTTTGACGAAACACAAGTGCAGGAAGTCAATGACCGGGAGAATCCCTAGTCCGCCACCGAGTGTTAATGTATAGAATACGGGGATGTAATCTTCCGTTCCCAAGTAAATCCTGTGTGCACCAAATACCCCTAATGTGAGTGTCAAACAAATGGCAACGGCTCGGGTATCTTCAACAGGAGCTATCTCAGGCATATCTTGCGTAGCACTTACCGTCCTTTTCTTAAAAAGAACGCGCACAAAGTCCTTTACAACACGCACTTCTTTATGTCCGCGAAGATCTTCTGAACGGGGAGAACTTGAAGCATCATGTTGCGCTTGCAAACCAAGGCAAGAGGATAGCAGAACAAGAAATATGAAAATTACGCGCATGATATACTAACGTTCATAGCGCAAGTTTAGGATATTCTACTGATTAAAGAATCAACATCGCATCACCGTACGCATAGAAGCGGTACTTCTCCTTAATTGCTGTTTGGTAAGCTTCCTGAATCAAATCGTATCCCCCGAATGCAGACGCCATCATCAACAAAGTAGATTCTGGTGTGTGGAAGTTCGTAATCATTGCATCCGCAATTTTGAACTCATATGGAGGGAAGATGAACTTGTTCGTCCACCCATCGAAAGGCTTCAGACGGTTGTAAGTGCTCACAGAAGATTCAATTCCGCGCATAGACGTTGTTCCAACAGCGCAAACTTTACGCTTGGCGTCCTTCGCTTCATTCACTTTATCAGCTGTGTTCGCAGGAATAATCACCTGCTCACTGTCCATCTTGTGCTTAGTTAGATCTTCTACTTCCACCGGACGGAAAGTACCCAATCCTACGTGTAGTGATATTGTTCCGAATTCGATTCCCTTCAACTCAAGACGCTTCAACAATTCTCTACTGAAGTGGAGTCCAGCGGTAGGAACAGCAACGGCTCCTTCGTTCTTAGCGTAGATCGTTTGGAAACGCTCTGCATCAGAAGGCTCAACATCACGATCAATGTACTTTGGAAGAGGCGTTTCACCCAACTGATACACCGTCTGCTTGAATTCTTCATGCGTCCCATCAAACAAGAAACGAAGTGTTCGTCCTCTTGATGTGGTGTTGTCAATTACTTCAGCAACCAACTCATCGTTGTCTCCGAAGTAAAGCTTGTTTCCAATACGAATCTTTCTCGCCGGATCAACCAATACATCCCAAAGAAGGCTCTCACGATTCAACTCGCGAAGAAGGAAAACCTCAATAGTTGCTCCAGTCTTTTCTTTGTTTCCGTACAATCTTGCCGGGAACACTTTCGTGTCATTCAACACCATGATGTCGCCTTCGTCAAAATAGTCAAGAACGTCCTTGAACATCCGGTGCTCAATCTTTCCTGTGTCACGATGGATAACCATCAACCTTGACTCATCACGATTGTCTTTTGGATGTTGTGCAATTAATTTCTCTGGCAATTCAAACTTAAACTGTGAAAGCTTCATGTATGTGGTGTTTTAATAGCCTTAAAAAAGGGTTGGCAAAAGTAGTGAAAAATGACGTAAAAATCCAGTTAGTAAAGACATTCAATGACTTGAGGCGCTGTGTTCAGCCTTGAGAGGAGGCTTCCTCGGGAGCTTCGTAAGGTTCCATTTTGGCTACCATGGCCTCAAATTCTTCAAGCGTCAATGCGTTGTCAATATGGTAATCGCCGCTCGCATATCTTCTCAAGGCATTCAAATAGCCTCCACTCTCTACTTTTCGACCTAAATCAAAAGCCAAAGAGCGGATGTAGGTTCCCTTGCTACAAACCACGTCAAAATCAACTTCAGGCACACGAATGTCGGTCAAGTCAAACTTGAATAGTTCAATGGCACGTGGTGCAATCTTAGGGTCAATTCCTTGCCGTGCAGAGAGGTAAGCGCGCTTGCCATTTATTTTCTTGGCCGAAAATGCCGGGGCAATTTGATCGTATCCTGGAAGAAAAGAAGCAGCGGTCTCATGCAGTTGCTCAGCAGTAAGGTGTTCCGTTGGAAATTGAGCGTCTTCCTCTGTCTCCGTGTCATAAGACGGAGTGGTAGCACCCAATACCATGGTGCCCGTGTACGACTTGTTTTCAGCCTGTAAGTACTGAATTTGCTTGGTCATTTTCCCAGTGCAGATGACCAATAAGCCCGTGGCCATTGGGTCCAATGTTCCTGCGTGTCCTACTTTGATTTTCTTCCCTAATTTCAAGTTCCATCTGAGTTGGTTACGCACCTTATTGACCACGTCAAATGATGTCCAACCTTTGGGCTTGTCAATGAGCAAGAGGGTCCCTTCTTTGAAATCGGCAGCTACCGCGAAGCTATTTGGTATCTTCTCCATGGGGCGCAAATTAGGAATTGATATTTCACCTTCTAGGGAAAAGCAGTATTTTCGGGAAAATCATTTACCAATGAGAACTGCTTACTCACTCCTGTTTCTGTGCTGGACCGTCGCACTTTCTGCTCAAGTATCAACTACGGAATTACCATTGATGAATGAATATAGATTCAACCATCAAGCTGCCTCATTGGGTGATTCAAGAGCTTTGGCTGCGGGTGGTTGGAACCAGAATGAGGTGCTCAACTCAGCAGAGGTGTATGATCAACTCCTAGAAATTTGGGACTTTACAGATCCAATGAGTGTTCCGAGAACAAATTTTACGATGTGTGACTTGAATGCCAACTGCGTTATTGCTGCAGGCGGTTGGGACGGTGCAACCAGCAACCACGCCTCAACAGAGATTTACGATTACGAAGATCAAATGTGGATGGTTGGGCCTGATCTTTCGGTAGGAAGGTCGAACCTGAAAAGCACGAAATTACTAGACGGTAGAGTATTGTTCACCGGCGGTTACGATGGTACTGTCGATCAGGCAGCAGCTGATATTTACGACCCTATTACCAACACCATGGCTGCGGCAAGTACCATGGCTTCCGCAAGATCTTCTCACGCCTCAGTGTTGCTACAAAATGGAAGTGTCATGGTCATTGGAGGATTCAATCCCGATCTCAATTTCCAAATGACTGAATGCGAAATTTACGACCCATTCCTAGACGAGTGGACATCTGTGGCACCAATGAATATTGGAAGAGATAACCTCGCTGCTACAGTGCTTCAAAACGGAGATGTATTGGTTACTGGCGGACGAATGTTCAATGGAGATTTGAACTTGTTCGAAGGACAAGTGGTTGCTGAGATTTATTCAATTGAAAACAATACTTGGACGGAATTAACCACCCAGCAAGGACAGTCTTATCACCAGTTGCACGCATTTGGGTCAGCTGTTTTTTCAATCGCCGGAGCAGATAACACAGGAAGTGGAGTGACGGTGACTTACTCCGAAACACAAGAATTCAATCAATCGGGTCTTGAAGGAGCTTTTGATGAAAATACAGATGTGAATCGCTACCGCTACGCTTCTTGCCAACTAGGAACGGGCGTTTTAGTTTGTGGAGGCGATGAAGAAATGGTTGGTTCGGCTTCCTGGTGGAACGCAGCTTCATCGGTAAGCGAAACGCCAGCAGATCAATTTATGGTGTATCCCAATCCGGCCATTGACAATGTCTTCATCAATGGTCCGAACTTGGACTACTGGAGAATGTACGACATGAAAGGAAACCTTGTACTCGAGGGAAAAACAACTATTTTCTCTGTTTCCTCACTTCAAACAGGAAGATATATACTTGAAATTCATCACGCTGACTTTACCTCAAGGCAAGGTCTACAACGCATAAAACAGTGAAAAACACACTACTCTTTTTCGGAATATGTTGTTGCATCTTGCAGTCGTCTTGTACCTCTAGATCAGAGGCTGCAGCCGAATACAACAAGCAGGTCATTGATGAACAAGTTGAAATCGTTCGGTCGTTCAATGAAGTAGATTCTACGTTGAATGAGCTCGATGCGGAATCAATAGATGACGCGTACCATATTTTGCGCGGCAAGATCAAAGGTGGAATCAGAAAATTGGACTCCATTGGTGGGTTCAAAGGAGATGAATCACTGTTGCTGGCAAGCAAGGAATTGTTCCGAGGTTATGATAGCCTAGTTGATGGCCCTTACCAAGAACTCATTGTGCTTTTGGAATTGCCAGACAGCCTGTTCACTTCAGAAGAACAGTTGAAAGCATTCAAACTAGAAGATCAAATCATTGCCGAAATACACGGTTTGCATGAGGCCTATGAAGTAAAGCAATTGGCCTTCGGCGAAAAGTACAACCTGGTGTTGGAGTAGATTAACTGCCTCGCAGTTGTTTCAAAATATTGATGGCTTCTTCAACAGATGCTACATTGGCGAAACTCATGCGCAATGATCCATTTTTTTCATACATCTTTCCGCGGTTTGGATTGTGCTTGATGAAGTCCAATACCGTCGTGAACTTCTTACTTTGATAGTAAGGAGATTCTTGATTCGATACAAAATACCCAATCATTTTGTCGCTCTTCAAAATGAGCTTTTCGAAACCGATGTCGTTCGCAATCCTCCGCAATCGGATAGACGTGAGCAGGTCTTCCGTTTCTTGAGGAATCGGACCGAAACGGTCTTCTAACTCTCGTTTGAACTTGTCTAACTCCTCATCGTTAGGCGTATCGTCAAGACTTCTGTAGAGCTGAATTCGTTCACTGATGCTAGAAACATATTCATCTGGAATCAGCATCTCCAAGTCCGTTTCCAAGTTAGTTTCAGCAACGAACTGTTGCGTTTTTTCTTGCTCTTCCGACACCATTCCTTGGAATTCGGCTTGCTTCAATTCTTGAATGGCTTCATTCAAAATCTTCTGGTACATGTCGAAACCAATGTCGGTGATGAAACCGCTCTGTTCGCCGCCAAGCATGTTCCCGGCTCCACGAATATCTAGGTCACGCATCGCAATGTTCATCCCGCTTCCCAAATCGCTGAATTGCTCTACCGCTTGAAGACGTTTTCGAGATTCGTCTGGTAACGCATGCAATGGAGGGGAAAGGAGGTAACAAAATGCTTTTTTATTGGAACGACCAACACGACCTCTTAGTTGGTGCAAATCACTCAGTCCAAAGTTTTGTGCGTCATTAATAATCATGGTATTAGCATTCGAAACATCAATACCAGATTCCACAATGGTGGTGGCCACAAGCACGTCAAAACTGCCATCCATAAAGTTGGCCATTACTTCCTCCAGCTGCGGTCCGTCCATTTGGCCGTGCCCAATTCCAACGCGCACATCAGGAACCAGCCGCTGAATCATACCAGCCACTTCTTTGATATTCCCAACACGGTTGTGGACGAAGAAGGCCTGTCCACCACGTTGAATTTCGTAGCTAATGGCATCTCGAATCACTTCTTCATTGAAAGAGGTCAATATGGTCTCTACCGGATGCCTGTTAGGTGGGGGTGTATTGATGATAGACAAGTCACGGGCTCCCATCAACGAGAATTGCAACGTTCTCGGAATTGGAGTTGCCGTTAGCGTTAGCGTATCTACATTGGCACGAAGGGTTTTCAGTTTGTCTTTAACCCCCACACCAAATTTCTGCTCTTCATCAATGATCATCAACCCAAGATCTTTGAATTGAACTTGTTTACCTACAATTTTGTGTGTGCCAATGACAATGTCAATAGAACCGTCTTTGATGCCTTCCAACGTAGCTTTAAGCTTGTTTCCTGTCTTGAATCGGTTGAGGTAATCAACCTTAACAGGGAATTCTTTCAAACGCTTTTTGAAGCTGTTGTAATGCTGCAATGATAGAATTGTAGTGGGAACGAGCACGGCAACTTGCTTTCCATCAGTGGCTGCTTTGAATGCGGCGCGAATGGCAATTTCAGTTTTCCCAAATCCTACATCACCACAAACCAATCGGTCCATTGGTGCTTCGCTCACCATGTCTTCTTTGACCGCTTGGGTCGCCGTCAACTGGTCAGGTGTGTCTTCATACATGAAAGAAGCCTCCAACTCATTCTGCAAGTAGCCATCAGGTGTGTATGCAAAGCCTTTGCTGGCCTTTCTTTTGGCGTACAGTTTTAGTAAATCGTACGCAATTTCCTTGACGCGTTTCTTCGTCTTGTTCTTGGTGTTCTGCCACGCCGGACTGCCCAATTTGTTAATCTTCGGCAACTTCCCTTCCTTTCCTGAAAACTTGGATATGCGGTGTAAGGAGTGAATCGAAACGTATAAAATGTCACCACCTTGATACGTCAGGCGGATGGCTTCCTGCTCCTTCCCGTTCACATCAATTTTTTGCAGTCCTCCGAAGGTGCCAATGCCATGGTCTATGTGCACTACAAAATCTCCCGGCTCGAGGTTGTTGAGCTCTTTGAGGGTGAGCGCTTCTTTGCTTTTCCGATAGCCTTCCTTCAGCCTAAAGCGGTGGTAACGCTCAAAAATCTGATGGTCTGTGTAACAGAGAATTTTGCGCTCCTTGTCCACAAACCCTTCACTAATCTCATGGTTGAGTGGGTGAAATGGCGCATCTTCTCCACGGTCTTCGAAGATGTCATACAAGCGCTCAATTTGCTTGGGTTGACCAGCGGCAATGAGTGTGATGTATTGCTGTTTGTGGTTGTTCCGAAGATTGGTCCCGAGCATTTCAAAATTCTTGTTGAAACTCGGCTGGGGAGTCATTTCGTACCCAATATGAATGCTTTCTGGAAAGAACCCTTCTGCATCAAACTCAACTGTTTTGAAGTCGGTAATTACTTTCACAAAATGATCTGGATCCAAGAACAATGCTTCCGGTGGCAAGTGCTTCGTCAAACCCTTAAGCTTGTCGAAGTGATGCTGTGCTTTCTCAATAGAGGAGCGAAGTTCTTCTTTGCAATGCGCTATATCAGCGAACCAGATAGACGTGTCTTTATCGATGAAATCGAAGAATGATTCTTGCGATTCTTGAAGCAGTTGTTTCCCAACGTTCGGAACAATGGTAGCACGAACCATTTTTCCTGTAGAAAGCTGAGACGAAGGGTCGAATTTTCGAATGGAATCAATCTCATCACCAAAGAACTCCAGTCGGTATGGTTGCTCAAAACTGTAGGAGAAAATATCTACAATGCCTCCGCGAATGCTGTACTGTCCTGGTTCGTAAACATAGTCTACCTTTTCAAAATGATAGGTTTGCATCAGGTCGTCAATGAATTCCATGGAGTATGACTCTCCAAGGTTCACATCGAAGGTGTTCTCTTCGAGTTTCTTTTTGGTGACAACAACTTCTGAAAGCGCCTCAGGAAACGATATGGTGATGGTCTTCCCCTTGTGTTTACTGAGTTCATTCAGCACCTCAGCACGCATTGCGATATTCGCATTTTCCGTGGTCTCAGTTTGGTAGGGTACCCGAGCAGAACGCGGGTAGAAAAAGAGCTTCTCATTCGGAAGAAGCACTTCCAAGTCATTCAGAAAGTACGCCGCTTCTTCTTTATCTCTCAGGACGAAAAGGTAATCTCCTTTGTTCCGCTCAATAACGGCCGCTGCAATTAATGCAGTTGCAGATCCAACAGTGCCTTTGATGACCGCTTTGGCATGATCGTGCACAAGAATATCAGCCAGTTGATGGCTTTTCCTGTCTTCAACGTATACGTTCTTGAGTTCTTCGAGTGTCACCTATTCGCAATGGGGTGCAAAGGTAATATGAATAATGGAGAAGTTGTTCACTCGAATTCAGGCTCACTTCGCCTTTTCTACTTCTTTCTCAGGAGCATCATGTTCCTCCAACATGGCAAGTGCTTTTTCAACCATGTTTTTCGACCCAATGTACAACGGAACACGCTCATGAAGCTCAGATGGGTTGATATCCATCACGCGTTGTTTTCCGTCAGAAGCAATTCCACCAGCTTGTTCTACTAAGTAAGCCAATGGCGAACATTCGTACAATAAGCGAAGCTTTCCATTGGGAGCAGACTTGGTAGAAGGGTAGATGTAAATTCCCCCTTTGATAAGGTTTCTATGGAAATCTGCTACCAAAGAACCGATGTACCTCGCTGAGTACGGTCGATTTGTGGAAGCATCAGCCTTTTTGCAGTATTCAACGTACGCTTGAACACCTTTGCTTGTTGAGTTCAAGTGTCCTTCATTGATGCTGTATACCTTTCCGTCCTCAGGAATATTCATGTTCGGGTGCGACAAGCAAAATTCGCCTATGGAAGGTTCCAGTGTAAATCCGTTTACGCCGTGGCCAGTTGTGTATACCAACATGGTTGATGATCCGTAAATGACGTAACCAGCTGCTACTTGCTCATCACCTTTTTGTAAAAAGTCGTTGATATTCGCCGTGTCTCCAATGGAAGATGTTCTTCTGAAAATGGAGAAAATGGTACCAATACTAACGTTCACATCGATGTTCGATGAGCCGTCTAAGGGGTCAAAAAGAACAACGTATTTCCCTTTTTTCGAAAGTGGACGGTCAAAGGCCACGTATTCGTCGTTCTCTTCACTTCCGATTCCGCAAACTTCACCACCTCGTAAAAAAGAGTTGATGAATACTTCGTCTGCGTACACATCTAGTTTCTGCTGTGCTTCACCTTGAACGTTGGTCGTTCCTTCGGCGCCCAGAATGTCACCCAAACCGGCCTTGTTAACTTGTTGGTTGACAATTTTAGCGGCAATGCCAATGTCTTGAAGCAACCTGGAAAGGTCGCCTGAAGCGTAAGGGAAATCGGCTTGGCGATCAATAATAAATTCGCTGAGTGTTATCATGGCGCTATGACAGCTGTTTCTGCGTCAAAGATATCAATGTTTGTAGATGATTCAGGATTTTTTAGGAAAGAGGTGTGTTGCAAGCGCTACAAACTCTTCTGGACTGAGTTCCTCTGGACGTCTGGACCCAATTTCTTCAGGAATCTCTTTCCCTTCTGGTACGATGCTTTTCAATGAGCCACGGAGCATTTTTCGACGCTGATTGAAGCCAACTTTCACCACCTTCACGAAGTCTTTTATCTCACATGAAACAGTTGTAACATCATTTCTTCTTAATCGAATGACACCAGATTCCACTTTCGGTGGCGGAATGAATTCATCAGCCCCAACTGTAAACAAGTATTCAATGTCGTAAAACAATTGAAGCAACACAGAAAGGATCCCGTACTGCTTGTTCCCCGGTCCTGAGGCAATTCGCATGGCCACTTCCTTTTGAAACATGCCTACAACTTCAGGAACATGATCTCGTTCATCAAATACGCGAAAGAGAATTTGAGTGGAGATGTTGTAGGGGAAATTTCCAACTACGCCGTACGTCTCACCTAAAATTTCTCCAAGATTTGCGTGCAAGAAATCGGCCTCAATAATGTGGTCATTGGCAATGAAATCAGCCTCTTTCAGAAAGGCAATTGAGTCCCTGTCAATGTCCATAACTTGTAAATCGGTATTGGGGTGAGCTTCCAACAAACAAGTGGTGAGCGCTCCCGTCCCAGGGCCAATTTCAAGTAAATCTGTGTAACCCCTGTGGTGGGTTACGCTCTCTGCAATACGCATTGCTACACCTCTGTTTCTCAAGAAGTGTTGACCGAGCGATTTTTTAGGTTTTACATTCATTTGGTCTGGTGATCAATGACTTCCAATACCGTTCGGAATGCACCGAATTTACCAGCAAATTTTTTGGAGTGTTCTGCTTGAAGTGCAGGCGCAAATTCCTCTTGATAGCGATCATAGCTAGCCTGATCTGGAGCCAAGTACTGCAAAGCGTACGAAATGCCTCCTTCAGAGAAGCCATCAATTTTGCAGATTTTACTCTCTACGAACATGCCTGTATTCATTACGTCCGGAACGTGAACTTCTTTCATCCACTTGAGCCATTCGTCATGAACAGAATCATCAATATTGACAGTCACATTGTATAGAATCATGCTGAGATTTTAGACAAAGGTACGTAGCCTAAAAAGATTGGCCATAAGAAGTCAAAATTGAATCCTTTGTGATAGGTGCGCATAATAAATGTGGTTACATTTAGGTAATGAAATTTGACCCGGTCATATTGAGTATCCCCATTTTCTTCTTCCTCATTGGAGTAGAATTAGTCATTGACGGAATTCACAAGAAAAAATCCGGAAACTCCACCTACCGATTGAACGATGCTTTCACAAACATTTCGTGTGGAATTATAGATCAGACCACCGGTGTTTTTGCGAAGGTGCTGACGGTAGCCGCTTACGCCGCCGTATTCTCACTCTTCGAATTCAAGACGCCTTGGACGATTGAACCGTCGTGGTATGCATATGTCATCTGCTTTGTAGCTGTTGATTTGGCCTACTACTGGTCGCACCGTTTAAGTCATCAAGTCAACCTTTTCTGGACGGGTCATGTGGTACACCATCAAAGTGAAGACTACAACCTTTCGGTGGCCCTTCGGCAAGGAGCTTTTCAAAAAATGCTCATGTTCTGGGTGTACCTTCCTCTAGCTATTATTGGTTTTCCGCCTGAATGGTTTCTGTTGAGCATTGGCTTCAATTTGCTGTATCAATTTTGGATTCACACGGAGTACGTGTCGAAAATAGGTTGGTTCGAATGGATACTCAACACGCCTTCTCATCACCGTGTACATCATGGGCGAAACCCAAAATACATCGATAAGAACCACGCAGGCGTCTTCATCATTTGGGACAGGTTTTTTGGGACGTTCCAGGAAGAGGAGGAGAGGCCGACTTATGGCATCACCAAGCCGCTCGAAACATTCAACCCGGTTATGGCACATGTTAGACCGTTTACAGAATTGTACCTCGAGACAAGTAGAGTTCCAGGTATCATCAATAAAGTGCGATTCTTATTTGCTCCTCCAGGGTGGTACCCGGCCAGCATGGGAGGATTTCAATCAGCGCCAGAAGTAAAGTCTACTGATGGGAAATACAACAAGACCTTACCGTTGGGAGTGAATATCTATTTACTCGTGCAGTATGCCCTGGTCATTGGTATAACGGCTACGTTTTTGTTTGGATTGGATGCGTATACTTCCATCGGTCAAGGGGTTTTTGTAGCGTTTATTTTGATCCAGATTTTCACTATTGGCAGTATCTTTGACCAATCAAACAGAGGGAAATTAATTGAGTGGTTCAGGATAGCAACGCTATTTATCTTCGCCATTTGGTTAGGGTTAGTTGCCAACCAAGCACTTATAGGAGGAGCCGTCTTTAGTGTCGGTCTCACAGCTGCTGCATGGTTCGCAATATTGATTAAGAGAAATGAAAAATTCATTTAAGGGCAAAGCCTTAATTGGTGTTTACGCCATTTGGGCCATCATCGAAATTTACCTCGAGACAATTCGATGGGATTATGAATTAATTCACTTGCTGTTCAAAGGAGGGCTCATGCCTATTTTGATGGCGTTCGTAGTTGTCAATAGAGCCATTCTACCTAAAAACATCATTGGCTTTCTCATGAGCGCTTTGGCTTTTTCATGGATTGGTGATTTGCTGTTAACTCAAGGTGAAAACCCCAATTATTTCGTTTTTGGTCTAGGTGCTTTCTTGGTTGCTCACATTCTGTATGCAATGACCTTTACCAAGGCAATGCAAAAGAATCATGAACTCCTATTGATCAAGAAGTACCCAATGATTATTGTCTTATTAGTAGGTGCATCAGGATTCATTTTTAAGGTGCTATTCCCGTACTTAGACGAGATGATTGTACCTGTTGCGTTATATACATCTGTCATTACCGCCATGTGTTTGGCTGCCGTTGCCCGCAAGGAGAAAACACCATTCAAAAGTTGGTTGTTGGTCACCATAGGCGCGTTGATTTTTATGTTCTCAGATAGTTTAATAGCCTTCAATAAGTTCCACGAACCCATTGCGTGGGCATCAATCATGATCATGTCGACTTACATTTTGGCGCAAGCGCTGATTGTAGTGGGTGTAATGAATCACGAGGCCTAAAAAAAGGCAGTGCTTTGCGCACTGCCTCTTGAATCACCGGATAATCAAACGTTCGTGCCATTTGTGTTGGCCGTCATCTGCCATGACGACGTACACGCCTGGAGCCAAACTTGCCGTGTTCACGTAGTAACGTTCGAACCCATCGAAAAAATGGTGTCTCTCTAAACAACACCTCCCTTGGGTATCGAACACGCTGATCACGGTTTGACCATCTAGTTGATCATTGTTCAGGTAAAAAGAGTCAGAAGCTGGATTGGGTGAAATGCGGAACACTGGGCGCTTTGAAGTGCTTTTTTCAAATGGAGCTTCGCCACAAAACGGATAGGTGATATCACCTGGAGCTTGAATGTGCGCACCGAAAGAGGCTGTTTCGGGTAACCACGCCTCCGGCTGATCGAGTGGAAACTCCGGTGGCAGTTCAAAAACACTATCGGTTTCGTAGTATAGTTCAGTGAAGGCTAATCGAGCTAGATGATTGTCTAAGCGCGACACGTGTTCAAGCACACAAGATTGCTCTATGGCATCCAAACCGCATGCATCTGAAGATTCCAAGATATCCATTGCATCGTCATAACGAAGAGACGAAAGCGCAAATCGCACTTTATCTATTTCATTTAGAAACTGCTGCCGGTAATTCGGAAGATTGATGCTGGAGGCAGTTAATTTATTCATGGCTTGCTTTGTTAAATCCAAGGTCAAAGGAAATAGGACATCTTGTTCCGCATCGAACTGGACTATATCTCGTTCTAGCAGGACTGTTGATGAAATGAGTAGGTTTTTTCGAGCAGCATTCTTAACGCGTTGTACAAGTGGGTCGCTCAGATCATGGTCGTAAATGATTAATTCTGACAACAATGTAACAGCCAGTTCTTCATCTGGATTTTCGCCATAGTAGCTCATAAAACCCATGGCAACGTGCAGTGCATCAAGAATAGAAACCCCGTCGAAATGCTCACTAAAAATGAGCGGGTAATTCGAAGAGTTGCTTTTAACGGTCTCCACTTTTCCGGGTTTAATCGGGTCGTTTAATCCACAGCTAACAGTTGAAATCGGGTTTTTATCGACGAGTTTTAAATCACAACCATCAAACATGATAATGGGTGTTGCGTAATCGCATTCGACATCAATCTGTTGGATGTCGTAGTGGTAGGAAAGAATGTTTCCCCCGTTTGGCCAACCGTTCCGGTGTACGAACGATTTTGCTTTGCACTCCTCATTGCAATCTCCCAGAACACTACCCTCAAATAGAACCGCTGATGCGGTACCGAATTGATTGTGGCCGTTGAGCAAATCAAATGAAGCCGCGGCCGTCATTTTGATATGGATGTCGTTATTTGAGAAAACATTAAATCCGGCCCCTAAATCAGTACTTAGGTTAAGTTCGGTATAGGGGAATACTTCCACGGCGATGTTGTTTTGTGTAAACTCAGTGCATTTCAAGCGTACTTCGCCACCTTCTTTCTGAATGGCTGTATCATAATTGTCGAAAACGCTTTCTCGTGCAAAGAGTGTCACATCTGAAATATCTGTGATCCCGTTTCCATTGCTATTCCCTTCAAACGTTGTTTCCAGAATATGAACGGTAAGACCCAAATTATCGGAAAACACATGTGAATTGATCATCTCACATCCGAAAAGACGGTACCCGCCTCCATGAACTTCAATGGTGGTTTCGGTGGCTTTGGAATCGACGATACGAAGTAGATCTGTTTCATAGGTACACGCAATCTCAAGCTTATGCATGGTGCAGTCAGAAAGGTGCGCACCGTCTGACAACCATATGTGGTGTGAGTTATCAACCGCTTGCATCCGGACCTGGTCGAGCGACAGGTACGCGTTGGAGGTAATCAAGGTGTTCGACTCTAAATTGATAATACCTTCTTTAATGGTTAGTGCACCAAGGGTCCAATTCGTACGCATGCTACCTCCATCTTCAATGATGATGAGTTCTTGGGCTGCATGTGTGCCTGAGATAATCAATTCAGAAGAATGCGCTCCATGGATACTGAGCCCAGGGTTTCGGAATAGAAGTACACCGTTGTCATCGCCTACCATTCTTATTTCTGCTGTTAATTCTTCGGCAATACGGATCTCCCCTTCAATTTCTATGGTTGCTCCCTCGTGCACTTTGAAGATGGTCATGGCATTGAATAGCAAGTTGGCACCCTCTTTAATGATAAGTCGGCTCCCTGGCAGCATTTCAAACGTTCCTCCATCCAATATGAGTTGACTACTTCGATCCAATTGAAGCGTGCTATTTGTATTCAGAACAATGGTGCCATTGGTACAGCTCATTGTGGCTGAATGGGGGGCAACGAGTCTTGCAGTTCGGTTAGATAGAGAACTGCCAATTTCCAACGCGCCTCCTTGGTGTATGTTCAGCTCATTGCCACAACCGGTGAGGCGTGCATTGAAGTGTGATGGGTTTTCAGAGATGGTATCTTCATCTTCGCCGAAGCCTAGAGGCTGGTCACCATTTATGTGGAGTAGACCGCCATCTTGGACGATTAAATTCGGAATTACAGGATACAAGTCTCCCGCTAAATTGAAGCTACCATTGTTGATGTCACTTGCGTCCAAACTTGGCCCTTCCAGCCCATTGGTTTGATCCAATTCGTTCAAAATAAATTCAATGGTTTCCCAAGTGATTTCACTGTGCTGCGAATTGTAGCTATGGGAGAGCCAATTGTCAAATGGACATTCGTCAGGGTAGCTATCCAAATGATCATCTACATGCAAATAATAAGCGCCTGTTGTTAATCCAAGTGCACTCGTAGAAGGAATGAAACAGTGCAATGTCTCGTATTCGTCAGGACTGATATAGCTATCACAATTAATGATCTCGTGTTCTTCCAGAGTGGCCAATTCGACATTGAGTTCATCCACCAATTGTTTCATTGAATTCCGTGTACCACCTGGAGCGTTGTCAATATGGGGTAAGTTGTTTGAGACTTGTGCTACAGCGCTAAATCCGTTGTTCGAAAATAGCCCACCAATAATGCAGAACAAGTCGTTTCCACATTCTACAATTGAGGAATATTCTCCTTCGAAAATGACATTGTGAGTTGGTGAAGCGAGGTCGTGGTAAGCATCGCCTGGCGCGGCGACGATGCGCATTTTGAACAAGCTTTCTCCCAAGAAGGTGCATTCATAATCCAATAAAGAGGAACCGGAGTTGATGTCTAGTAATTCTGCAGACCCACTGCCATTCGCAATAGCTAAGTTGCGCGTATAAGCAGGAAACCCAAGGTCGTTTAGTTCGGATAAATAGGCTTCATGGGGTTCATTTCCCAACACGTGGGCAATGAGTAATTCCCGAGTAGCTGGACGTTCGAGGTAGTACTGCACAAAGGCTTGTGCTCCTTGGTTAAATTCATTGGCGTAGTAAAGCGCATGTTGAAGTCCAAATGGAAGGTTAGCACCAGCGTGAGGAGAGTCAAGCGATATATAGTGGCTACTGCAGTGTGGAATCCCTTGTTTTTCCATTTTTGCCAAGGCCATACGGCAAATTTGGCCTCCCATACTTGCTCCTGCGATCACCGTTTCATATGCACCAGTTCGGTGCTCATTAATGCGTTCAATTAAATCAATTAGCAGTTGGCTATTTTGACTTATGGAAGCCGCGCCATCTTCAAAATCCAATAGAATCAGGTCAAAGCCTCTTGCCCTTAAGTCATCTAACAAAACGGGCATGTTGGCAAGAAAAGGATAGTTGATAGATGCACCACTTGTGAATTCATACCAGCCAAACTGACCATTCCGCAACACGTTGATTTCTTGCCCAAAGTCGATTCCTTCGACAAACACAAAAGGCCGATCGAAAATACCATCGTCACTCATTAACGTGTAGGCATTACCACGCATCACTTCGCCCTCAGCTTCGGAACTAAACTGCCAAGGGAAAGCGGGGTTGTTATAAGACCAAGGAGGTAGTTCCGGATTCGGAAATGAAGAAGCACCACCAGCCGATTTTAATTCTAAAAAAGTGGTGAATTCTTCGCCATTTCTTTCACCCTTGATACGAATGGTCTTCGCAGACATGTCATCGTTGTACGAAACGCCAATGGTTTCTCCCACGTTGAAAGAGCGGTAACCAAAACCATCGTCTGGATCAATTTGAATGTTCGTTAAGCTTTCGGTCCTATTCGAAATGTAATTTGAAGGGGGAAGTGTAAAAAGGTAGTCGCCTCCGTTGTGGTCCAGTAAGTCAATGTACCCAAAGAATGCTCCTTGAACCACATAGGGATTTCCTTCTCCACTTTCATCAGAGTAGGCTTCTTCGCCTGCTACAATCATGCCCGAAGAAAATGCCGTTTCTGAAAAAGTGGTGTAGTCAATATCGGCGAGAATCAACGGAATGCTTGTAGAAGATTGCTTGACTGTTTTTCCAGCTTCGTCCAATGCAATCATGGTTTGGAAAAAAGCATTCGTGAAGTCGGCTTTTTCGAATGAAAACAACAGTTGACGTTGTTCATTTCGTGTTAGAATGGGTATTTCATTCAAGCCATTAGGTGGTGTGCCTTTTGCCATGGAAGCTGGCCAAAACAGCTCTGTTTGAAAATCGGTAGACGGTAAATTTTCAAATGGAGCGGGTAGTTGCGCCGTTCCTGCCAAATGAAAAAGCATGGCAAAAAGGAGGAAGGGTGTTCCTTTCATGTTCAGTAGGTTTAAGTTTAATTTGAAGCATCAGATGTGCTTCTCCTACCGAAAGTATGAGTGATAAATTCTCGTCCGACAACGGTTTTGTAGACGACTGAAAGAACTTTGTAGACGGGCTATTTTATGACATCACCCCGTAGCGCACGGAATCTTTTTCGCGCTTCAACCACGTACAAGCTACCTGGGTATTCAACCAAAAGGCGCTCATAGTATTCTTGCGCTTTCAACTCATCTAGGTATACATAATGGTGCAGTTCAGCCAATTGGAAAAGGGCGTCATCCGCAAGAATGTCCATGAAATGAAGGGATACGATTTCTTCAAGGAGGGTTTCCGCTTTTGAATGATCACCCACGCGCATGGCCATGTCGCTCTTAAGCATAAGAATTTCGTCCTTCAACGTATGAGCGGGCCACACTTCTAACAAAGAATCAACCTTGGCCAGTGCTTCATCATACCTGTTTTGAAAAGATAGTAAGTCCGCTTGAGCGTATAACATCATGGGTACCACGGTGGTGTCCATGTTGAAATTATCGGTAATCAGCAAGCTCAGATCAATCGCATCATTTGAGATCAACTTTGTAGTACTAGCTTTGAGAACGTCTAGTTGAGCTTGTGCCCATTCAAAATCGCCAGTGAAATAAGAGATGCGCGCGTTTCGGAATTTCGCTTCATGCCCTAAAGGGTCTTCTTTGAATTGGAGTTCTACTTGTGAGTACAGCAACGAAGCATCCCAAATATCTCCCTCGAGCAGTTGAATATCTGCTAACTCCAGTTTACACACAGCCTGGATTTTTCCGTAGAGACCAGGCACTTGAATTGCTTCCTCAAGCGTGGTCATGGCTTTTTCTGGGTCACCAAGGTTGAACGCGTATATGTGCGACAACTCCTTCATCATTATGGCAGTGTCAGATGTCTTACCTAATTCAGTCAATGATTGTTCATACTGGGCTGCAAGTGCTGCGAATGCCTCTTTATCAGGAGTGGGCTCATCGTTTAACTCAGCTAAACGGGCTTCCAACATTTCTGAAATGGCCGTTGTGTAGTACTCGTTGGATGGTCCTTTAGCGGCTACATACTCATAGGCTTCTCGAGCTGTGCGGTAGTCTGCACTTCCGCGAGCCATGTTTCCGATTTCCATTACCCGCAAACCCGTTTCGTTCAACCGTTTGTCCAAGGCTTGCGCTTGAACTAATGACGAAGCAAAATCTTTGCGTTGGTTGAAAATCCAGATTAACAGTTCATTGTAAATGGTCTGGTCTGGAAAGCGTTGAATTCGCTTGATGAGTTTAACACGAAGCATGTCGTAGTTCTCATCGTTCGAGTGGACGCTCAAATTTCTATTGAGGGAGTTTTGAACGGTTTGGATGTAACGCGGACTGGTAATCAAGAGATCCATGAAAGAATCAACCATCTCCTCGTAATTCCCCATCATTCCATTGACATTGGCGATTTCGTAGTTGAACTCGTAGCCGTCAGCGGTATTCTTTCTGCCCTTGTTGTAGGTCGCCAGGGCGTAGTCGTACATAGATAATTTGATGAAAGCATTGGCCAACTGAATGGTTGGGCTTCGGCCAGGCTGTAGCGCTTTTAACGCATCGTCGAATTCTTCTTGAGCCTTTTCATCGTCATTGAATTGAAGGTAAAGTGAGCCGAGATCAACATGTGCGTTTGCTGTGTTGTTCTTACTTCGAAGTTTTTTCTTCACGAGTTTTTCAGCCGCTTCAAATTCATTTAATGCGACCAATGTACCCAAATACTTCTCGTACACCTTGTTGGACTGATTGCTCTTCCAAATCTTGTCGTAATAGAGTTTGGCAGATGAATACTCGCCATTTTTATAGTAGTATTCGGCCAGCTCTAAATCTGACTGTGCAAAGCTCGTAACGCTGACGAAGAGCGCTAAAATGAGGGTGATATAGTTGATGTGTTTTTTCAATTAACTAGGGTGTCTCCGAGTATTGTACGTACAGATCCTTCCAAACGTTCGAATTCTGAAGTAGCTTCTTCTGCGTAACCAATCGTGGAATTAATTTGTTCAATCAATGCACTAGCAACACGAGATTCTACCGCGTACTGTTTCGAAACGTATTCTGCGTTGATTTCATTGCCCATGCCATCTTCCGTAGCAGCTGTGTTCAATGCTTCTTTGAATTGAGTCAGCTGGTTCAACGTTCGTTCTGTTTCTCTAAGAATCTGTGTATTGCGTTTCGGGAAGTCTTTAATCAAACGCTTTGCGCTGTTGTATTCACTGAACACAACAGCATCTTCTTCAGACATTTGACCTTTAAATTTCATGGTCATTTTACTCATGTCTTCTTTGATGATGCCCAATATCATTTCTGTTCGCTGAGCGTCCAATTGCGCGTAACGCTCTTGAGCAGACAACACTTCTTGGTGCAACGAATCAATCTGCTTTACTTCTGTTGTAAAACGATTGGTGTTGGTGGAACACGATGCGAGGCACCAAACGAAAAGCACTAGAATTATTCCCTTCATTTTGACTTGTTAGAATGAGCATGGAAGATACGCATTCAGCTGTTTAAGTGCAGCAATGTGCATGCCAAAAATTCGGAAATACGTTTACGAAATGTAGTCGAATCCAGTATACGGACGTAACGCTTCAGGAATTCGAATTCCCTTTTCATCTTGATTGTTTTCAAGAAGAGCTGCAACAATTCGTGGCAGGGCAAGAGCACTTCCGTTCAACGTGTGTACCAAATGCGTTTTTCCATCTTCCCCTTTGTACCTCGCTTTTATTCTGTTTGATTGGTAGGTTTCGAAGTTAGAAATTGAAGAAACTTCTAGCCAACGGCCTTGTCCAGCTGACCAAACTTCTAAATCGAAGGTAAGGGCAGAAGCGAAAGTGAGGTCTCCACCACAAAGGCGAAGTGTGCGGTAGGGCAGCTCCAATTTTTCGAGCAATCCTTGCACATATTCTATCATGGTCTTCTGCGTGTCATATGAGTTGTCAGGGTGCTCAATAGCAACGATCTCGACCTTGTCAAACTGATGGAGTCTATTTAAACCTCTTACGTCTTTACCATAAGAGCCTGCTTCTCTTCGGAAACAAGGAGTGTATCCTGTGAGTTTGATTGGAAAGTCTCCCTCTTTGAGGATGACATCTCTGAACACATTCGTCAACGGAACCTCTGCTGTTGGGATGAGGTATAGGTCATCTGCTGGCATGTAATACATCTGACCTTCTTTGTCAGGAAGACTACCTGTGCCAATCCCAGAAGCTTCGTTCACTAGAAGTGGCGGCATGTATTCTGTATAGCCCGCATCCGTAGCGTTGTCTAGGAAAAATTGAATCAACGCACGTTGAAGTTTTGCTCCTTTCCCTTTGTACAAAGGAAATCCAGCGCCAGTGATTTTCACGCCAAGTTCAAAATCGATTAAACCGTAACGCTCCGTTAATTCCCAATGAGGAACTGCGTTGTCAGCAAGCACGGGCTTGGTGCCCCATTCACTTTCCACTTGGTTGTCTTCATCAGACATTCCGAGGGGAACAGATGGGTGAGGAACATTTGGTAGCTTGTACAGCAGCTGTTTAAGCTCTTCGTCAATTTGACCCTGTTTCTCTTTTAGTTCGTGAGAGCGTTCTTTGAGGTCAACTGTTTTGACCTTCATCGCCTCAGCTTCTTCACGCTTTCCAGACTTAAATAGGTTCCCAATTTCTTTCGAAATGGAGTTGCTTTCAGCAAGTACAGCATCTAACTCTGATTGACACGCTCTGCGGTTTTCGTCCTCCTTGAGAATGGCATCGAGTGTTTCGCCTGCTTGCAAGTTTCTCTTCGCAAGGGCTTTTTCAATTTCATCGCGTTTGTTGCGAATATCTGTTAGCGTAAGCATAGTAGGGGAATTCTAAAAGTTGCTGGAAATGACAAACTCCCAACCGAAAGGAAGGGAGTTTGAAAAATGCTATTTATAGTCGAAGTTTAGTTTACTTCGAACGGCTTAACCGTAACGAAACTGCGATCATTGCGCTTCTTGCGAAACTCAACTACACCGTCTGTAAGTGCATACAATGTATGATCCTTCCCGATTCCAACATTGTCACCTGGGTGATGCTTAGTACCACGCTGACGAACAATAATGTTCCCAGCAAGACAAGCTTGACCACCAAAGATTTTCACTCCAAGTCGTTTCGACTCTGATTCACGTCCGTTCTTCGAACTACCTGCTCCTTTCTTGTGTGCCATGTTCTTTCAGTTTACTTTGTTTCACGACCTCCGTCTAGCTCGTCTTGCCAAACCTTAAGCTCATCCCATTTACCGTCAGCGGCAAATTGAGCTTGTTTTGGCCAAGTAGTAGGATCATGTGATTTATAACGATTTCCTGCCTCAGCAAGGATTTCTTTAATCTTTTCAACGTCCATCTTAGCAAGATCAGCGTAACTTCCAACACCTGCGTTGCCTAAAATCTCAGCGATTTTTGGCCCGATGCCTTCCATTTTCGTCAAATCATCACCTTTTGCTGCCGCCTTCTTTGGAGCTGCTTTAGCTGCTGGCTTCTCTGCCGGAGCCGCTGCTGCTGCCTTAGGAGCTGCTTCTTTCTTAGGAGCTTCCTCTTTTTTAGGAGCTGCCTTAGATGGCTTCGCACCGCTTGCTACGATGCTCTCAATGCGAATCTCAGTAAGACTTGCACGGAAACCATTCTTCTTACGGTAACCTTTACGACGTTTCTTCTTGAAGATAATTACTTTATCTCCTTTAAGGTGTCTTTCAACCTTTGCGGCTACTTGAGCGCCGCTGATAGCTGGGGCGCCAACTGAAATTGCTCCGTTGTTGTCTAGAAGGAGAACTCTATCAAAAGTTACTTTAGATCCTTCGTCTGCATGCAAACGGTTCACAAAAACCAATTGGTCTTTCTGTACTTTGTACTGGTGCCCTGCTATTTCTACTATAGCGTACATAACTTTACTTATTTGGGTCGGCAAAGATAGTGAAAGTTTTCAACATCATCCAACATTTCGCTTGCCTAGATTTACTAAGTACACGCCAAATAGAATGACAATCGCGAAAACGGCATGCATCCATTCCAAATGTTCGCCGTAAACCCATCCCCAAAAGGCTGCAAAAACAGGTATGACATAGGTTACTGAACTAGCGAATAGAGCATTCGTTTTTTGAATTATTTTGTTGAAGAGTACGAGCGCTCCAGCCGTGCCAATTGCGGCAAGCACTATGATGGCGCCTAGTCCAATCCAGCTTTCATCTTTGGTGGCCAACGTAGTGGACACATCGCTGAACAGTAAAAGGATACTACAAGGAATAGCCATCATACCCAACGACATGCCCGCAATGGTGACACTCGGCAAGTGACCCAACTTATTTCGAATAATGTTTACACTGAAGGCATACATCACAGTGGCCATCATCACCAACAAAGCACTAAACATGTGCACTTCGCCTGAATCATCTTTGAGGGTAATCATTCCGATTGCACCAGCGAAACCGATGAGCAAACCAACCAACTGAATGGCTTTGTACTTCGTCCCAAAAATAAGTGCGGCGACCCCAAGCGTGAAAAGAGGCGTAAGGCTGTTCAACATTCCGGCTACACTGCTGGCTAAGTGAACTTCAGCAGTGGTGAAAAGAAAGGCAGGAATGGTGTTTCCAATCAGGCCAACTAGGGCCAGCCAAAGCCAATCGTTGGTCTTAATTTTTTTGATCCTTGGAAGCGAAAAGGGTAGTAGGACAAGGCCAGCTATTGCAATGCGCATGGTGGCTACTTCCCACGGTAAAAACAACACAGCATCCTTAGAATTGAATAGCCCGAGCTTCATTAAAATGAACGAACTCCCCCAAACAAACGCTAACAGCAGAATTATTGGGAAATACCCAAGTGACGAAGTCCGTTTTTCCATTTGGCAAAATTAACATTCACCAGCTCATTATTGTTGTAATCCTTCTGTAACTTTGTGTATTCATATTCGTCTTGTTGTCGAATAGCTTAAAAAATGCACATCATGAACATTCGAAATGCACTTTTCCTTTGCCTAGCAGTATTCATTTTTGCTTGTACAAGTGAGACCAGCGTAGAAATACAGCACTCTGAACAAACGGCTGCTGTAGAGAAGACTGTTGCTAAAATCGCAGTTGATGGAATGATGTGTGAAATTGCATGCGGAGGAAAAATTAGAAAGGAACTTTCTGAAATGACGGGTGTTGCGAGCGCAACCATTGACTACACAGATGGAGCCGACGTAAATTACGCATTGGTTGAATTCAATCCTGATATGGTAAAAGAAGATCAATTGATTGCGTGCATCAACACCATTTCTGATGGAGACCTGTATGCGGTCAAAAAAGTAGAAGTAATCCATTTCACACCTACAGATGATTCTGGAAGCGGTGCGCAGGATGACCATGTTGAAATGAATGACTCGTCGTTCAAATTGCCAGGTATTTCAAATCTGATTCAACGCGTTTTTAACTCATTGCTGTAAGTACATCAGTATTGCAGACAGAAAGGGCACTATGCCCTTTTTTTTATGCGTAAAAGTTGAAATTTCCGCACGTTGAAAACGGTTGTGATGTACATTTGCAACATGACAGCTTTGGAAAAGAATATCGTCCGTTTTGCCTGGATTAGTTTGGTATTAGTACACCTGGTAATTCTAGCGGGAAGTGTGGTTAGAATGACCGGTTCAGGAATGGGGTGTCCAGATTGGCCGCAGTGCTTCGGTTATACCATTCCGCCTACCGACGTTGAACAGGTTACTTGGAAGCCTGATCACGCTTATCAAGAGGGACAAATGATTGTCTTCGAAGAAGAACTGCTGGTGGCGCAGCGCGATTTTAATTCCGCGCAAGTCCTGGAAATAAACAATTGGAAAGCTTACGAAAAGCATGATTATGCTACATTCAATCCATTTCACACCTGGGTTGAATTCATTAACCGATTAATAGGCGCTTTAACAGGATTGCCTGTGTTGATATTGGCATTTATGACTTTCTTGTACGCAAGGAGAACGAAGAATTGGACCATCTTCGCCTTGGGGTTTGCAACGTTATTTATGTTGGGGTTTGAAGCTTGGTTAGGCAAACTGGTAGTAGATGGAAACCTAGTGCCGGGCTCTATAACCATTCATATGTTCGGTTCTATTCTCATTGTATTTTTATTGCTGTCAATAATCCGCATGTTGAAGCCGAAAAAGGTGGCGACGGAAAACCGGTACATTCGTCCGCTTGCAATTGGCTTTATTGTTTTAGGCCTGTTACAAGTCTTCCTGGGAACTCAAGTAAGGGAAGAGGTAGACGCTTTGATTCATAGCGGAGTGCTTGACAGAACAAGCTGGGTGTATAATCTATCGTGGATTTTCATTGTCCACCGAAGTTTCTCATGGGTCATCCTCCTTGTCTCAGCAGTGCTACTGTTCTGGCTGAAGAAAGAACGAATAGTATTCAAACTGAATATGGGTATTCAGGCATTGGTGATCTTTCAGATGATCTGTGGGATCTTGTTAGCTGAATCCTTCCCACTGTTTGTACAACCGGCCCATTTGATGGGAGCTATTATCCTCCTGGGAACCCTTTGGTCATTGCAGTTTAGGCTGAAAAAAGCTTAATTCTGCTTGTAGATATTTAGTTTAAGAGAAAAAATATTGGAATACAACGCCGTGGACTGATCTCCGATGTCTGTTAACGCGTAGTCTAAGTAGATTCGCTTAATGCGAAGCCCAATTCCAATGTTTGGCTGATAAGTCAGTTTACGAGCACCATCAATTTCTGTGATGTACTGCAAATTTCCTATTCCACCTCGAACGAATAGCGTTCCTTCATAACCCAGCTCTAAACCGAAGGTTGGGTCAACACTAATGGGGTCACTAGCTATAACCGTATTCCTTTTACCATCCGTGGTTACATTGAAATCGATGGCCGTTATCAAGTCAAGTTTTTCACCTATTTCGAAGGAACGAGCGGCACTCAGCACCAACCGTGGTAAGGTGAGTTCGAGGTCGTTTTCGGGCAACTCATTTCCGGTCAAAAGAAAGGTCTGTTGCGTCTGCTCATCAAGCGTAATGTTCCAAGCATTGAACGTTGAAGTGACGTCTCGTGCCATCAACCCAAAGCGCCATTGCCCTCGTTCATACGTGGCACCTGCATCTATTCCGAATCCCCAACTTGTAGCAAAGTCACCGATTTGACGGTAGATGATCTTGGCTGATGCACCCACATTTAATCCAGGTGTCTTGAGCTTTCGAGCATAACTGAAAATGAAAGCGTAATCTGCGGCTGAGAAAGACGTGATTCGATCGTAATTGATGTTGCCATCTGCATCTATAAGCTCCGTTGTGTTGGGAATGTTATCTACTCCGAAACGAATGACAGAAAAACTACCGGCAGAAACACTATCAATTCCTTTTCCGATGGCGGCATAGTCGTATTGTGCAATGTTTGCGAAGTAGTTCGCATGCATACCTGCAATCTGTAGGTCGCTTTTAATCCCTAACAGACCGGCGGGATTCCAGTACCCGGAAGTCACATCATTTACCACTGCACCTTGCGCGTTGGACATTCCCAATGCACGCGCTCCAACTCCAATGGATAGAAACTCATTGCTGTATTTAGGCGCTGAATTCTGCGCGAAAACTGTTCCGCAGAAAAGTAGGGTGATGAGTGTAAATAAAAACTTAGAATATGACATGTGTCGTTCTGGTTGTTGCGAAGGTCGCACGAAATTTTGGGATAATGTAATGTACATTCCCCTTTTCCTAACTGCGTTCAATGGAAAAAATTGTATCCAAAATTCCTTCTTGCGTGTAATCCTTAGATATCATTGCCTCAATATTGGCATCCTTCAGGGCTTTCTTCGTCTTTTCTCCTAGGGCAATTACACTTGCTCCGGAGGCAATTTCATTGTCAATCAAAAAGCTATCTACGTTTGAAGGACTCGAAAAAACATAGATATCATGGGCACCTACCGCCTTTGGGTTAGCATGTGTTTCATAACAAACAAAATTCAGTACTGCCTGTTCATTAAGGCCTTGTTGAATCGTTTGCAGGCTTTGGTTGCCAATTGGGAATAGGGTAGTCATTCCTTGGGCGAAGGACGCATATTGAGCCGCCACTTCTGATGTAGTGCCCTCCCCTTGAAAGTGAGGGGTTGCTCCAATCGGTAAAACGGCACTTGTACCTGGTCCTAATGTGCAAACAGAAGCTGTTGGCAAGCCGTAGTTCGCATAAAACTGACGAACAGCTGTAGGAGAGGAAAAGAAAATATAGTCGAAATGGGTGTCCGGAATACTTGCGCCCGTAGGTAGGTGATGTATGAGCGAAACGGCATTTAATGTCCAGCCAACTTCTCGCGCTTTCGTTACGAGAAGTGATGTCTGGTCAAGATTTCGGCTAATAAATACTTTCAACTCACTTCAGATTTTTAATCGCTTTGGCCACAAGGTCGTCGCCGTTTGGTCCTTCCCACTTTTGAAATGCAACTGGTGCAGATGAAGTAGGTTGATACATGGTATGAAGTACGTAGCCTTCTGCTTTTTCTTGGCAAAATGCCCCGAAAGCGATTTGACAACCACCTCCTAGCGAGCGAAGCACGCTACGTTCAATGGTCACACAACCTTTGCTAGGATGATTGAGTTTAGCAATTTCAGCCGCGATCGGATCACCTTCTCTTGTTTGAAGTGCTAGTGCGCCTTGGGCAGGGGCGGGTACAAAAATGGTAGGGTCCATATCCACAACGTGTAGATCAGACAAGTCTAGTTCCAACCTCGCCATTCCTGCTTTTGCCAGAACGATGGCGTCATAGTTTCCATCCCGAAGTTTATTAATACGCGTGGGCACGTTTCCTCTGAGGTCGTTGATGGTAGCAGAAGGAATATGATGTGTGAGCTGTGCTTTTCTTCGTGCGGAAGAGGTGCCGATGATGGCATTTTCTTTCAATTGAAAAGACGCTGTAGCATCAACACATTCTTTTCGAATAAGCAAGGTGTCTTCTACAAAACTGCGTTCGGGAACAGCGGCGATGGTTAGCCCGTGTGGTTGAGTGGTCTCAAGATCTTTATGGGAATGGACTGCTAAATCTACTTTTCCAGTGAGCAGTGCTTCTTCAATTTCCTTGGTGAAGAAACCTTTGCCTTCCATTTTATCAAACCCTAAATGCTGGATCTGATCTCCTTTCGTTTTGATAATATGGATTTCTGGTTCTAGGCCAATTGATCTGAGTAGATCAGATACGTGGTTGGCTTGCCAAAGAGCTAAGTCGCTTCCACGTGTTCCAATTCTGACGGTCATTAGTTGTTCCTTGTATTTTCTAAGATCACTTTCTTAGCTAGTTTCATAGGAACAGAAATGTACTTCTTTTCCATGTAGCCAAGAATTTTCTCGAGTACCTGTTTGGATGTTTCGTCCAATTGATCAAGTTCTTTGGCAAACACTTCGCCCATGGCTGTGTCTTTAATATCCTTGATCGTTTGAGGGATTTCGCGCATGGCAACTTCCAACTTGCGTTGTCTTACCTGCTCATCAAACTGAACGATGGCTTCATTGAGAATTGCCTCACACGCGTCTATTTCTTGAGCGCGAATTTCTAAGTTCTTCGTTGCCTCAGCTTGCAATTCTTGCATTCCGATGAACGACACATTTGACATTTCAACCACATCCGTACTGACGTCTGATGGCAGGGCCATGTCTATAATCGAAAGCGGTGAAGACAAGGCAGCGCCGAGAAAATCAGAAGTAATGATTGGAAGTTCACTACCCGTGCATGTAACAATGACGTTGAAAGAATCAATCTTAGGAATGTGGAAGAGCTGTACAGCTGACCATCCTGTTGTATCTGCAACAAGTGTAGTTGCTTTTTCAATGCTTCTATTCGCAACTGTTACGTTCGAATATCCTCCCTTTTTGAGGAAGCGGGCAAAGTTCGTGTTGGTTTGACCAGCACCAATTAATAAAATGGGCGTGTCTGTTGAGTGGTTAGCTTGTTTGAAATTCTTCCAAGCCAATGATACTACTGAAACAGGCTTTGTAGCAATGGCTGTTTCGGTGAACACACGTTTGGATGTTTCAATGACATTTTTACCCGTAATTCTCAGCAGGTCACCGCTGATTCCGTATTCGCGTCCTTCGTCAAAGGCCTTACGAACTTGGGTAATAATTTCTCTTTCGCCAAGTACCATGGATTCCAATGATGCCCCAACTTTTAGAAGATGACGCATCGCTTCTTCGCCAGAAAAGCTTTCGAATGAAGCAAGTGCTTTGGATTTGCCTTCGCCTTGAATCCCGAAAGTATCTAGCAATTGCTGTTGGCGTCCGCTACAGAAGTAAGTATCTGTAGACATCATAAACTCCACTCTGTTGCAAGTACTCAAGTATACCAGCTCGTTCACACCCATGGTTTCCTTAAGGTCAATCAAGAAAGACTTTCTTCTTGAATCCTCAATGTGAAACTTGCCGATTAGATCTAACGGGCAATTTTTATGGCTGAGCGATATAACTTGTAGTTTCTGCACTAAACGATTTTACATTGCAAATATCGCAACGGACCGCTGTGAGAATGTCATGAAAGTGTAATTGGCGCTAAAAGAGAATCATTCTATTGAAGGGCAGGGTTCCCCGAATACAGATAACATCATCAATAAATCAAGTGTTGTTACGGCATCGTCACCGTTCACATCAGCCGAACAATTGCTGTCGCAGCCGTAATCTTGCAACAGAAGAAGAACGTCATTGATGAGGATGTTCCCACTATTGTCAAGGTCTGCAGGGCAGTTATTCATTTCTGGTTCAGCAGAGAAGCACGTGTTTTCGAAGAGAACGATTTCAGGTTGCCCTTCGCCATCCATGAAAACAGTTCCGTCCTCGTTTAAGCGTCGCAATTGAATGTTGAAGCATCCAGATACGAATTCACTAGCTGTAAACTGACCCAGTAGTACGCGTCCATTGACATCTGCAGTGTTTTGTGGGTCTTCGAAAACGGTGGTCATGTAGATTCCTGCACCGAATAGGTCATTGATCATGAGGTCCGATCCTGCTTCCCAACCAGCAAATGCGATATCTCCAGGAAGGACGAAGATCTGGTTGTTGTCCATCTGTTCCGCTCCAATGGTCAACCACGAGTCGTAAGCGAGCGTAGGGTTGGTTGGAATCAGATCTGTGTCAATGCTGAGTGTACTTGGTCCGCCCAACACATCTTGGTAAAATGTACCTCCATTCGCACTGATGCTGAATGGAGTTTCACCAAGACCAAAAATGATTTGAATTTCGTAGTTGTCTGGGATTTCAGCATACAGTCTGTACGACATTGCTGCTGATCCGAGTGTTGCTTCGATCGTTGAGGCTGCAGGTTCATTAATGGGCTGCGACTCAATAACAAGGTTAGCATAAGGGTTTTGGGCAAATGCAGATAGAGCGAATGCGCATGCAAACAGGGTAGATAAGGCTTTCATAATTAACTAATAAGTACAACAAGGTAACATGTATAATTCAATTATGCATGGATAAGTTCTAACGGGACAAAATAGTTGGCATAAAAAACCCCCAAGGAGTAGTATTCCTTGGGGGTTTTTCAACAGGTTTATAGGATCATCCACTGCACATTTCGCAGTCAGGTCCGTTTTCGATTGAACAAGCAATTGCTTCTTCGCTCTGTGCGTCTTCCATAGCTTGTTGGCCATCTGGAGCACTTTGGTATTTCTTCTCAACGGTGAATTTGATAGCATCACGTGCCGCCTTCGTTCTGAGGTAGTACATACCTGTCTTCAATCCTGCTTTCCATCCGTAGAAGTGCATAGAAGTCAGCTTGCCGAAGCTTGCGTTTTCCATGAAGATGTTAAGTGATTGCGACTGGCAGATGTATGCTCCACGGTCAGCCGACATATCGATGATAGCTTTCTGAGAAATTTCCCAAGCCGTCTTGTAGATTGCTTTAAGGTTATCAGGAATCTCATCGATGCCTTGTACTGAGCCATTTGCTGCTACAAGTCTGTTTTTCATTTCATCGTTCCAAAGACCAAGACGCGTAAGGTCGCGCAGGAGGTGCTTGTTCACAACGATAAACTCACCAGAAAGTACACGGCGGTTATACATGTTCGATGTATATGGCTCGAAGCACTCATTGTTTCCTAGGATTTGAGCTGTAGAAGCTGTTGGCATTGGAGCAAGAAGCAATGAGTTACGTAAACCGTGCTCTTTGATTTCTTCCTTCAACACATTCCATTCCCAACGATCTGTTGGCTCAACACCCCAAAGATCGAACTGAAGTTTACCTTCAGAAGCTGGAGATCCTTTGAACGTTTCGTAAGCTCCTTCTTCCTTCGCCAAATCTTTGGAAGCTGTTGCAGCTGCATAGTAGATGGTTTCGAAGATGTCTTTATTCAACGTACGTGCTTCCGCGCTGTCGAATGGGTAGCGCATAAGAATAAATGCATCTGCTAATCCTTGAACACCAATTCCAATTGGACGGTGACGCATGTTAGAGTTACGCGCCTCTACGATTGGGTAGTAGTTGTTGTCAATGATGCGGTTCAAGTTTTTCGTTACTTGATACGTCACATCGAACAATTTTTGGTGATCGAACTCCCCATCCTTGATGTATTTCGGAAGGGCAACAGAAGCGAGGTTACAAACAGCTACTTCGTCTTCAGAAGTGTACTCGATGATTTCCGTACAGAGGTTTGAAGAGCGAATAGTACCAAGGTTTTGTTGGTTCGACTTGCTGTTCGCGGCATCCTTGTAAAGCATGTAAGGAGTACCTGTTTCAATCTGAGACTCAACAATTTTGTTCCAAAGGTCTTGTGCCTTGATTGTTTCGCGGCCACGTCCTTCTTCTTCGTACTTGGTGTAGAGCTTTTCAAACTCAGGACCCCAAGTGTCTGTCAATCCAGGGCATTCGTTAGGGCACATAAGTGTCCACATACCGTCAGACTCAACACGCTTCATGAAAAGATCTGGAATCCATAGTGCGTAGAAGAGGTCACGCGCACGTTGTTCTTCTTTACCGTGGTTTTTCTTAAGATCTAGGAAGTCGCGCACATCTGCGTGCCATGGCTCAAGGTAAATTGCGAAGGAACCTTTACGTTTCCCTCCACCTTGATCTACGTAACGTGCCGTGTCATTAAATACTTTCAACATTGGAACGATTCCGTTAGAGGTACCGTTCGTTCCTTTGATGTAAGAACCTTTCGCTCTGATATCGTGAATGGCAAGACCAATTCCACCAGCGTTTTGAGAAATCTGTGCACACTGTTTGATGGTGTCATAGATACCGCTGATACTATCTTCTTTTGTGGTAAGGAGGAAGCAAGAAGACATCTGTGGTTTTGGTGTTCCTGAGTTGAACAACGTAGGTGTTGCATGGGTGAACCAACCCTCACTCATCATGTTGTACGTTTCAACAGCAGCCTCAAGATCTTCCTTGTGGATACCAACAGAAACACGCATCAACATTTGCTGTGGACGTTCAGCTACTTCTCCATCAATTTTGAGGAGGTAAGAACGCTCGAGTGTTTTGAAACCGAAGAAATCATAGCTAAAGTCACGATCGTAGATGATGTTCGAATCGAGGTATTCGCTGTTTTCTTGGATGATTTTGTGAACGTCTTCTGCTAGAAGAGAAGCTTTATCACCTGTTTTAGGATCAACGTAGTTGTACAAATCGCTCATCACATCAGAGAAAGACTTCTTTGTTCCTTTGTGAAGGTTTGAAACGGCAAGACGAGATGCCAATAAAGCGTAATCTGGGTGCGTTACCGCATTTGTTGCAGACACTTCAGCTGCAAGGTTGTCTAATTCAGAAGTGGTTACACCGTCATATACCCCTTCAATTACTTTCATAGCAATTTTCGTTGGGTCTACTGACTCGTGTAATCCGTAACACAGCTTCTTGATACGAGCTGTGATTTTGTCAAACTTAACCGCTTCTCTACGGCCGTCGCGTTTTTTTACAAACATGTGCTTCCTCTTTTGATGGTTCTGTAAAGGTTCAATTTTGGGGGAATAAGCCCCTACACGGCTAATGCCGCGCAATGCAATAATCTATAAAGTTAGGTTAGGAACTTTCTAGAAATCTTCGTCCATGGAAAAAGAAGTGTCTTCTTTTTTACCACTTAGAATTCCTGCTTTTTGGTATTCACTTACGCGTTTTTCGAAGAAATTCGTTTTCCCTTGAAGAGAAATCATTTCCATGAAATCGAATGGGTTAGATACATTGTAAATTTTCTCGTTTCCAAGTTCCACAAGGAGACGATCAGCAACAAATTCGATGTACTGTGTCATCAAATCAGCGTTCATACCAATCAACTTCACAGGAAGTGCATCGGTTACAAACTCTTTCTCAATGTTTACAGCTTCGGTAATGATTTCTTCCACTGTTGCTTTAGGAAGTCTGTTTACCAAATGACGTGTGTAAAGCAGGCAAGCGAAATCGCAGTGCATTCCTTCATCACGTGAAATAAGTTCGTTTGAGAAGCTCAATCCAGGCATCAGCCCACGCTTCTTCAACCAGAAGATTGAACAGAAACTACCTGAAAAGAAAATACCTTCTACCGCAGCGAATGCTACAAGACGTTCTGCAAAAGATCCGTTGTCAATCCAGTTCAACGCCCAGTTCGCCTTGCGCTTAACGCAGTCAAGTGTTTCAATGGCATTGAATAGTTTGTTCTTCTCTTCTTTGTCTTTGATGTAAGTATCAATGAGTAATGAGTACGTCTCAGAGTGGATGTTTTCCATCATGATTTGGAACCCATAGAAGAACTTTGCCTCCGTGTATTGTACTTCAGCTACAAAATTCTCTGCCAAATTTTCATTCACGATACCGTCGCTGGCAGCAAAAAATGCAAGAACGTGTTTTACGAAAAAACGCTCATCGTCATTTAATTTGTTATTCCAATCAACTAAGTCTGGCTCCAAATCAATTTCTTCAGCAGTCCAAAAACTCGCTTCTGACTTTTTGTAGAAGTTCCAAATGTCATCATGTTCGATTGGGAACAAAACGAAACGATTCGGATTATCGGTGAGAATGGGTTCATTCACCTGGGTGTTTTCTGGTAGGACTTCTTTGATAGCCATCTGCTGTTCTTGTTGGTCGGGAGCTGCGTTCTCCATGATACAAACGTAATTTATACCGCTTAGGTGTGTCTATTAATCTCTTTTCGGGTGGGAGGTTCTTATCCTCTTTGGCGGTTGCGAATGCAAGTTCAACGCTTGCCTAGAACCGACACAACAAAAGTTGTCATAAATGACCCACTAGTCAACCTGAAACAATTCACATTCGGCTTAAGTTTTTAACACCGAGTGTGGATGAGTTTCTACAGCCCTTTGGTGGTGGGCAAAAGGGTGATTTTAAATTTGTTACTATCCTCTGAAAATGAATTTTGGGCCGAAAACGTGGCATCATTTTAGTTAGCAAAGTGTTAATAAAATCACTCCGAAATCTTTCTTCATCCACTTAATTTTTCCTTCGTCGCAGCACTGTCAGGGGCTGTCAAATATTGACAGGATGTCAGTGATTTTCGTTTGGCACTAATTTAGAGGGCCTCGAAACCATCAGAAGCGCAATGAAGATTGTATTTTTGCCTTCGCTCGTTCGAAGTAACGAGGTATTCAATTGAAAAAAAGCATGTTCGGAACAGTAAATAAAATCCTTAAAAGGATACTCGGAGATAAAGCGGAAAAAGATATTCAAGATATACAACCAGTTGTAGATCAGGTGAATAAAGTATTCGCGACCCTTCAAGGTGAATCAGCAGATCAATTGCGTGGACGCACCCAAACGTTGCGCCAAAAGATCAAAGACCGTATAAAAGACCAAGAGGAAGAAATCAGACAACTGAAACTTCAAATTGAGACAAACCCTACCATGGACCTGGATGCTAAAGAGGCAATCTATGAAACGGTAGACGGACTTGAATTGAAAATCAACGAGGTGATTGAAGAGGTGTTGGAAGAGATTCTACCCGAAGCTTTCGCCGTTATTAAAGAGACAGCGCGAAGGTTCAAAGAACATTCACCTGTTCGCGTTTCAGCAACTGACTTCGATAAACAATACGCAACCGAACGCAACTCTGTTGAAATTGAAGGAAACGACGCGCTTTGGAGTGGGTCTTGGTTAGCTGGTGGTGCCGAAATCAATTGGGACATGGTGCATTATGATGTACAGCTCATTGGTGGAATTGCACTTCACAGAGGAAAAGTAGCAGAGATGCAAACGGGTGAAGGTAAAACGTTGGTTTCTACCTTGCCTGTGTTTTTGAATGCACTTGCCGGAAGAGGAGTTCACCTTGTAACGGTAAACAATTACCTCGCAATTCGTGATAGCGAATGGATGGGACCGCTCTTCGAATTTCACGGTTTAACGGTTGATTGTGTAGATAAGCACACGCCGAACAGTACCGAGCGAAGATTGGCTTACCAAGCAGATGTTACGTACGGTACGAACAACGAATTTGGATTTGATTACCTCCGTGATAACATGGCAACAGCACCTGAACACTTGGTGCAGCGCAAGCATCACTTCGCCATTGTTGATGAGGTTGATTCTGTTTTAATTGACGAAGCCCGAACACCGTTGATTATCTCTGGACCAACTCCAAAAGGAGATCAACACGAGTTCAACGAACTCAAACCACGCGTTCAATTACTGATCAATGCACAAAAACAAGTTGCAACACAGTTCTTGGCTGACGCGAAACAGAAATTGAAAAAAGAGGATGCAACGAAGGAAGAGTTAAGTGAAGGTGGACTTTCACTTTTCAGAGCCTACAGAGGGTTCCCTAAAAATAAAGCCATCATCAAATTCCTTAGTGAAGAAGGAATGAAGCAAATCTTGCTGAAAACAGAAGGGTATTACCTTCAAGATAACCAGCGTGAAATGCACAAGGCAGATGAAGAACTATTCTTCGTCATTGATGAGAAGAACAACCAAGTGGAACTAACCGAAAAGGGAATTAACCTGATCGGTAAAAACATGGATGACGATAATTTCTTCACCATGCCAGACATTGCTACTTCTTTGGTGAACATAGACAACGGTCCTTCGTCAGATGAAGATAAGCTCAAGGAAAAAGAAGAGGTCATCCAAGATTACGCAGTGAAGTCTGCTCGTATCCACACCATGAACCAATTGCTGAAATCATATGCGCTTTTTGAAAAAGACGTTGATTACGTAGTGATGGACAACAAGGTGAAGATTGTAGATGAGCAAACCGGACGTATCATGGACGGGAGACGTTATTCTGATGGTCTTCACCAAGCAATTGAAGCAAAAGAAAACGTAAAAATTGAAGCTGCTACGCAAACGTATGCAACCGTAACGCTTCAGAATTACTTTAGAATGTACCACAAGCTGGCCGGGATGACTGGTACAGCAGAGACAGAAGCACAGGAGCTTTGGGATATCTACGAATTGGATGTGATGATCATTCCAACGAATAGACCTATCGCAAGAGAAGACAAGCAAGACCTCGTTTACAGAACGAAACGTGAGAAGTACAACGCCGTGATCGATGATATCGTGAAATTGCGTGAAGCTGGAAGACCTGTACTCGTAGGTACTACAACTGTTGAAGTATCAGAGCTCCTTTCAAAAATGCTCGGAATTCGAAAGGTTGACCACCAAGTATTGAATGCGAAGATGCACCAGCGAGAAGCTGAAATTGTTGCAGGAGCTGGTAAGGCTGGAGTGGTAACCATTGCCACGAACATGGCCGGACGTGGTACCGATATCAAGTTAAGTACCGAAGTGAAAGACGCAGGTGGTTTGGCTATTATTGGTACGGAAAGACATGATTCACGTCGTGTTGACCGCCAGTTGAGAGGACGTGCCGGACGACAAGGAGATCCGGGAAGTAGCCAATTCTACGTTTCATTGGAAGATGATTTGATGCGTCTCTTTGGATCAGATAGAATTGCCAAAATGATGGATAGGTTGGGGATTGAAGAGGGCGAAGTAATTCAGCACTCTATGATCACCAAATCCATTGAGCGTGCACAAAAGAAAGTAGAGGAAAACAACTTCGGAATTCGAAAGAACTTGCTTGAGTACGATGATGTAATGAACTCACAGCGTGAGGTTATTTACAAGCGTAGAAGGCACGCGTTGTTCGGAGAGCGAATCAAATTGGACATTGCCAACATGTTCTATGAGCTGGCAGAATCATTGGTTCAGACTTCTCAAGGGGACAAAGATTTCGAAAGCTTCCAGTTGGGCGTACTGACGAATTTCGGAATGGAATCACCGTTTACCGCTGATGAATTTGCCACAACGCCTGCAGATCAGCTGATCCAATCATTGTATCAAAAGGCAGAGCAGAATTACCAACGTAAAACGGTTCAGCTTGCTCAAACGGCATTCCCTGTAATCAAACAGGTGCACGAAGACGATGCGAATTCATTCAAAAACATGGCTGTTCCATTCTCAGATGGAAGAAAGACACTCCAAATTGTAGCAGACATTGAAAAATGTTATGAGTCTCATGGCAAGGAGTTGATTGATGCCTTGGAAAAGAATGTGACACTGTCATTGTTAGACAATGCATGGAAAGAGCATTTACGTGGAATGGATGACTTGCGTTCAAACGTACAGCACGCCAGAATTGAGCAAAAAGATCCCTTGTTGATCTACAAGTTTGGTTCATACGATTTGTTCAAATCCATGATTCAAAGCTTGAATAGCGACGTCGCTTCGTTCTTGATGAAAGCGAGTCTTCCAGGAAGAGCAGAAAGTGTACAGCAAGCGCAAACACCTCAGCGTCCTTCTATGGCTGGTCTTCAAACATCGAAAGCAGATGTAGATAACCTCAACGAACGTTCTACCGCCGCTCAAGGTGCTGGTAGGCCGCAAGCTGCAGGTGCTGCGCAGAACGCACCTCGTCCACGACCTCAGCCAGTTCAACCTAGAAAAGCTGAAAAGACCATTGGGCGAAACGATCCTTGTCCATGTGGTTCAGGAAAGAAATACAAGCAATGTCACGGGAAAGAAGCGTAAGCTAGAATAGCTGCGCTCCTGTTATAAGATGAGGCACCTTTGGGGAAACCTGAAGGTGCTTTTTGCTGTATTCTCCAAATGAAATACAGGATTCTGGAGTATTGATGCTATCTGGTTGGTGCATCAACAAAAAGACTGAATCAAGTCCGTTGGCTTGCCATTCTTGAATACGAAGCACCCAAGATTCAAGTCTTTCATCGTCTGTTGGATGCAAGTTGTTCCCGCCAAAACGAAGCATTAGAAAAGGAGCAGTCATACGCATGTGAAGCGCATCTCTTCGTCCTGAGGTGTCTGATATGACACTGCCAATGCCCAATTTTTCCATCAATTCCCAGGTAGCTTCCGCTTCAGGCCCGCCTGTAAACCAATCGGCATGTCGAAATTCAATGGCCAGTCGCAACTCGCGGGGCCATGTTTTCAAGTAGTTCGTTAGTTTCTCGGCATGTTTTGGGGCGAAGTTTGGCGGGAGCTGAATGAAACAAGGGCCCAGTTTCTTTTCAAAACGAAGAATGGCATTGATGAATTCATCTGTCAACCCTTCACAATTCACGAAACGCCTGAAATGTGAGATGAGTTGGGGGAACTTCGGACAAAACACGAAATCGTCCGGTGCGGCATCAGCCCATTTTTCAATCGTTGGAGGCGGATGAATACGATAGTGTGTGGCATTGAGCTCAATGGTGCCGAACTGCTCGAAGTAGGCCGACATGAAATTCTTGATAGGTGTTTTCTCACCATAAATTTTACCTTTCCATTTGGGGATGTTCCACATGGTACCTCCGCAGAACACGTCGGCCGTTACAGGTTCCCTGCTGAGCACTCGGTTCGTTTGTGGGTGGTCTGCAGGAAGTGAAAAATCAATTCCGCGGATATCATCTAGTTTTCCAAATTTCATAGGTCAAGCTACAAGTGTATTCGGTAAATTTACAATCCATGGGGGAATTTGACGACGAACAAATCCTTGACCTTCCAGAAGAGAAGAAGAAAAAGGATAAGGAATACTTCTATTTGAGAATAGCTAGTATTGGTTTGTTGTGCATCGGTGTCCTCTTTCGACTCATGCATTGGCCCTTTTCCAATTACATCCTAATCATAGGGGGTATAGCCTGGACTACCTGGACCGTTGTGTTCCTGCTAAATTTAGAGCGCCCAAAAATATACCAATGGGCTTACGGAATCGGGCGCTTCGCCGTGATTGTAGGTGTAGTGCTGATTTTGATCATTCAAAAGCACGTAGGGCTGTACTTCTTCGCCTTTGCTACGGTATGCTTTATCGTAGGGATTATTGCCTCTTTTTTCGACAAATCTGAACGGACATAAATTACCAGGGGTCGTTCACAAAACAGATGTAAACTCGGCCATTTATAAGGGTATGTTGCTCCATGATTCAAGTGGTAAAAGACGTTTTATTTCCGCCGACATGCATCTTGTGCAGAGGGAAACTCAAACAATCCCATTCCATCATTTGCTTGACGTGTGAGTTGAACTTACCGCTCAGTTTTAGGCAGCACGGTGTTCAGCCAATTGAGCGAGCGCTTTGGGGCAGAGTTCGATTGGAGTGGGCCAGTGCCTTGTACGCATTTTCGAAAGGGTCAAGCACGCAAGAATTGCTGCATTTTTTAAAGTACAATAGCCAGCCTGAAACAGTGCACGCATTCGGCCAAAAGATGGGCAAAGCCATTGCGTCACGCACTGAGTTGAAAAAACCTGATGTCATTGTTCCTGTACCGTTGCATCGCAAGAAACGAAAACAACGTGGTTACAACCAAGCTGAAGAATTAGCCGACGGTGTAGCTGCTGTGCTGAAGTGTAAACACAGACCGTTTCTACTTAGCAGAGAAGACCATGCAGCTTCCCTCACACAACTTGGACGCACAGATCGTTGGCAACGAATTTCACGGGCCTATCAACTAAAAGAAGAGGTAGAAGGAATAGATCATGCACTCTTGATTGATGATGTGCTAACTACTGGCGCAACGATAGAGGTATGTGCCAATTTGTTACACGAAGCAGGCGTTTCACGGGTAAGCGTAGCGACTTTGGCCTTCGCGGATAAATTACTCTAAAACGAAGGATTAAGATTACCTTTGCGCCATGGCATCATCATTGGCGGTAGACCTAGCGCTACCGAAGAAAGAAAAATACGAGGTTCTTGGGCCTCAAATGAAAGCACTATTTGAAGGAGAAGAGAACTTAATAGCCAACATGGCAAATTGTTCTGCTGTTTTGAAAGAAGTATTCGGGTTTTTATGGTGTGGATTCTACTTGGTAGAAGGAGAGCAACTTGTTCTTGGGCCGTTTCAAGGTCCTATTGCTTGCACCAGGTTGTTCAAGGGGAAAGGAGTTTGTGCCGCAGCTTGGGAAAAGAATGAAACGGTAATTGTGGCTGACGTGGATGCTTTTCCAGGACATGTTGCCTGCAGCAGTTCAAGCCGGTCTGAAATAGTTTTGCCAGTTCGAAATAAGAAAGGGGAAGTGATTGCCGTTCTTGATGTTGATAGTGATCAGCTCAACGATTTCGATCAAATTGATGAACACGGTTTAGAAGCCATTATCAAGTATTTGTAAATGATTCGACTCAATCCTGTCCTACTTTTAGTTGTGTGCATGTTGGTGGTTTCATGTGCCAAGATCATTCCACCTGATGGTGGTGAAAAAGACACCACTCCGCCTTTGCCGGTGCTAATGGTGCCAAGCAATGAATCGGTCAATTTTAATTCGAAAAGTGTTTACATCGAATTCGATGAGTTTGTCCAATTCAACGACATCTACAATCAATTGATTATCTCTCCTCCGTTGGAGAAGCAAGTAGAAATCAAGATCAAACGCAAAGCGGTCGTTATCACCTTTCAAGAAGAGCTGAAAAGGAATGTGACCTACACCATGAGTTTTGGAGAAGGAATCACAGACATCACAGAACTGAATCCAGCGGCGAACTTACAGTACGTTTTTTCAACCGGGAACGAGCTAGATAGTCTAACTTTTGAAGGAAGAATATTCGATGCTTTCACGGGTATAGCGCAAGAAGGAGTTAGGGTAATGCTGTACAACGATTTGTCAGATACCATGCCGCGAACTTCAAAGCCGTATTACTTCACCCAAAGTGAAAAAGATGGAACATTTAAGTTCAACTACCTAGCAGATGATGAGTATCAACTATTCGCCTTGAAAGAAGCGAACAGGAATTATTTGTTCGATGACCCGACCGAAGAAATTGCCTTTTTCGATCGTCCAATTCGATTGGGAGTAGATACGTCAAAAGTGCTTTTGAGACTTTCAATGGAAACGGATACGAACCAATATGTAAGTTCTTGGGAAGCAGACAGCAGTGGGTTTTTGCGTATTGCGCTGAACACCCCTTGGAACAGAGGGTCACGTTTAATTCCCGTTGGCCTCGAACCGACCAAAGCGCAAATTTGGGATGGGGGAGACACGCTTTTTGCGTGGATTGACGAACCCTCTGTTCAGGATGTTTCTTGGGTATTCTCGGAGCGTAGTTATGCAGACACCATTCAATACGTACAATCTCAAGTAGCCAAGAAGACCTTGCAATTGGCAAAAGGAGCACCAGGAGCATTTGATATGCAAGACTCACTCACCTTGGTTTTTCAGCGCCCCATAGCGTCGTTTTTGTCAGATAGTATCCAAGTGTTGCGTGACTCAATAGCAGTTGATGGAGGTGTAGCGTTAACGGGTAACCCGTTCGAAGTGAAGCTGTTTGGAGACTTCGAGGAAGGGGTTTCATATGATTTTACTATCTTACCTAATGCAATACGAAGTAGGGAGGGGTGGATCAATGATACACTTGCTTTTCAAGCCAAAGTCTACGAGTTGTCTCACTTCGGTAATGTGCTATTGACGTTTGATGCTTCTGAAGAAGTTTCGAACGGAATACTCGAACTATACAATACAAATGGAACTGTGGTAAAGCGTCTCCCCGTTGGAGGCGAAGTGTCATTTGAATTGAATCGTCTTATGCCTGCTACGTATAAATTGCGTCTCATTTTTGATGCAAATAACAACGATGAGTGGGACACTGTAAATTTCGACGACAAAGCGCAACCGGAAAGAGTAATCAACCTCGATCAAGATATAGTGGTTCGTTCCAACTGGGACATGGAAGTTGATTGGAAACTTGACCTTTGAAAGTTCATGCAACCTTAACAACTGAAAGTCAGTCTGCTTAGTAAGGCATTTAATACCTTTGCAGGCAACCTTTTAGGTAGAAGTGAAGTCCTATATATGTTACACGCAATGATTGACTGAAATGTACCAAAAACTTACCGCTACTTTAATCCTTGTTTTTGCCACCACTCTCATGGTCGCTCAAGGCGTCATTCCTACGAAAGGAAAGGAATTTTGGGTTGGCTTCATGCAGAATTATGAAGTCGAAGAATTTCAAGAAGAATTGAACTTATTCATCGTAAGTGACCAATCAACTACAGGCGTGGTTGAAATTCCTGGTCAAGGATGGTCGCAAGCTTTTGCGGTAACGGCCAACCAGACCACAACGGTAACAATCCCGAATAACATTGCAGAACATTTTACCAATCAAGTAATTGAGCAGAAAGGTATTTATGTGGAAACACAGGATACGGTAGCGGTTTTTGCCATCAACTTCAATGGGTTTACTGCGGATGGGACCAAAATTTTACCAGTGCAATCATTGGGAATTGATTACAGAATTAGCTCTTACCCAGGTCTATTAAGTTGGGGTTCTGAGTTCTTGGTTGTAGCAACAGAGGATGATTCTGAATTTGAAATTACACCTTCTGCACCAACGCAAAATGGAGACCCAGCGGGCGTTCCGTTTACTGTGCAGTTGAACAGAGGGGAGAGCTATCAAGTGAAAGTTCAAAACTCCGCCGATGACTTTATGGGGACCGTCATAAGCGGTACCGAAAGCAATGGAGATTGTAGGCCCTTTGCCGTCTTCTCAGGTGCCGGCTGCACCAATATTCCTAACGGGTGTGCAGCGTGTGACCACATTTGCGAACAAAACTTCCCTGTTGATACATGGGGAACAGATTTCTATGTTGTTCCTTTTAGTTTCGCTACCTCATACACCTATCGTGCGATGGCAAATGAGGACAATACGAGCATTTTTGTGGAAGGAGCTCTTGAAGGGGTTTACAACGCTGGAGAGTTTTTCGAATACAATGACGTTGGTGATGTACGATGCATTTCTGCAGACAAAGGAATAAGTGTTACGCAATACATGGAAGGTGTTACATGCGCCGGTGACGGAGATCCGGCCATGCTAATCATGAACGACGAAAGTCAAAAAATTGACAACATTACTTTCAGTACGGTGAATTCAACGGTGATTACGAGCCACGGATTGAATATCATTATGAACACTGCTGACGTCGGGAGTTTGTTACTCGATGGAGTTGTGGTGCCAGCTGGAGAATTTACCCCTTTTGCAGCATGTGCAACCCATTCTTACGCTCAAATTTCTATTACCGAAGGAAGTCATACACTGGAAGCTGAGAATGGCTTTACCGCTTATGTTTACGGAACAGGTGGAGCAGAGTCGTATGCATACTCTGTTGGTTCATTTACACCAGCTCCTCCACTTATTGTTGATGATGTACTTTGTACGAGTGACACGGTGAACATTGCCATTGAAGGTGGACTTTTGGACGTTTACTGGTATGCTGAAACAGATCCTGAAGATATCATTGCTGAAGGTCCTCAATTGACCCTTATTCCACCAATTGTAAGCGACATTTACGTTGCCGTTGGTAACCAGTTTCAAAGTGGATGTGTTGAAGAACAGTACTTTTCAGTAGAAGTTCCAGACCCGCCAACCTTGATCATGAATCAAGCGGCTGAAGAAATTTGTCAATTCCAAAGTACTCAAATAGGTGTTGAAGTAATCCCTAACTCAGGAGCATATACGTATACATGGACACCAAGCATTGGTTTGGATGACCCTACGAGTCCTACACCAGTTGCAACGCCGTTGGAAACAACAACTTACTCTGTATTGGTGAGCACGGCCACAGGATGTGGAAGTAACATAGATTCGTTAACGATTGATGTTATCGGAGGGAACATTTCGAACTTCGAGGCTACCGCTGATGAGCTAGCAATTTGTTCGGGGGAAACTATTCAGTTGGACTTGAACCTGCAAGAGAGCATCTTTGAAGATAACTTTGATCCAGGTGTAAGCTGGGGCCTTTGGGATAACATTTCGCTTGGAAGCGAAGGAGATGCTTGTGGCAGTGCAACAGGCAATGCACTCTATTTCAACGGTGCAGGAGAACGCAGCGCTGAAACCATTGACATGGACGTAAGTACAGGAGGTTCAATCCAATTCTCATTGGTTCTTGGACAAGGTGCTTTCCCTTGTGATAACGTGGACCCAGGTGAAGACATCATCCTAGAATATTCAACCGATGGTGGTGGAATTTGGGATCCTATTCAAACTTACTTCGAATCAGGATATGCAGTATTTACAGATGTCACAGCGGAGATTCCAGCAGCGGCAGAAACGGCAAGCACCCGATTTAGATGGAGACAATTAGCCAACTCGGGTAATAACGAAGACAACTGGGCCATTGATAACGTATACATTGGTGCAGTAAATGACGCCTTGACATTCGAATGGTCTCCAAACTATGAATTGACGGGAATTGATATTCTGGATCCGATAGCGAGCCCATTACTGGACACGACTTATTATGTGAACATGACTGACCCTATGACAGGGTGTGTATATGCTGATTCGGTATCTATTACAGTTGGCCAAGGTTTTACGCTTGATGTGACTGAAGACACAGCAATCTGCGATATTCAAGGGATCCAATTGGACGCAGTGCCAAGTAACGACGGCGACTATGATTTCCTTTGGACCGGTGATGGCTTGAACAACCCATTCATCCAAAATCCAATTGCAGCTCCTGCCGTAACAACGACTTATACCGTTGAAGCTGTTTCTGAAAACGGGTGTACATCTGATGGAGAAGTAACAATTACCGTGAATCAATTACTTGACCTAACAGTTACCACTACTGATGACGAATTCTGTGCAGGTGAAACAGTCGATTTAACCTCAGATGTAGATGGAATTGGAACAGGCTTAGAATTTGTGTGGACACCAGCACTCGGATTGGACGACGATCTAGCTCAGAACCCTTCGGCAACGCCGTTGGATGATATTACCTATGTCGTTACCGTAACCGAAACAGAGTCTGGGTGTGTTTTAACAGATTCAATAGCACTTGAAGTATTTGATTCATTTACGATTGACGCAGGAGAAGACCTCGAGCTTTGTATAGTTGAAGGATACCAATTTGACGTGCAAGATGACACAGATGACCCATTGCAATGGACGTGGACTCCGGACGCAGACCTCGACAATCCGAACATTCCTAACCCAACGATTACAACAGATTTAACGGGTGAATTTACCGTTACTGCAGTAAGTCCAGCAGGTTGTGAAAGCTCTGATGTGATCAATGTGACGTTACTCTTCGAATCATTTGATTTGGGCCCAACAATAGAACTGTGTGCTGGAGACGAAGTAACCATTGAAACAGGGTACGGACCAGAAATCACACATGAATGGAGCACTGATGAATCAACAGAATCCATTACCGTTAATGAAGGTGGAATTTATTCTGTCACCGTAACAAGCGATGAAGGTTGTATTGATTCTGACGACATTGAAGTTATTTACCTCGACTTACCAGTAGTTGATCTCGGACTAGATCCAGGGTTGTGCGAAGGTGATATGTATCAATTGGATGCAGGAAACCCTGGTGAAGACTACGAATGGTCAGACGAGTCGACACTCCAAACCTTGGATGTGACAGAGTCAGGTACCTATTCTGTAGTGGTAACAGATCAATTCCAATGCGAAGGTGTAGGAGATATTGACTTGGTGTTCTATGCGAATCCAGTCTTGAACCTGCCAGAAGAGCACACCATGTGTGAAGATGGGTTCCTAGTGCTAGACGCGGAGAACCCAGGATCTACTTATGATTGGAGTACCGATGAGACAACCCAAACGGTTTCAGTGAACCAAGAAGGATTGTACACCGTTTTGGTGACCAACGTAAACAACTGTGCTAGTTCAGATCAGACGTTCTTAACCATCGCTACTTATCCGGTGGTTGATTTAGGTGGAGATGCAGCTTACTGCGAATCTGAAACACACACCTTGGATGCTGGGAACCCAGATTTGAACTTTAATTGGAGTACAGAAGAAACAACGCAGACGATTGATATTACGAGCTCTGGAATTTATTCAGTAACCGTAGACAATGGCTACTGCTTTACTTCTGATGCTGTATCAATCGTATTCAATCCATTGCCACTTGATCAGCTCGGTCCAGATACAACGTTATGCTTCCAGCAACCTCCTTATGAATTGGTTGTAAGCGCTGGAAACAATGGGTCAACGTACTTCTGGAGCACTGGCGAAACAAGCCAATCAATTGGTGCGCCAGGACCTGGGTCTTACTCTGTAGATGTTACCACGGCATTCAATTGCACAAGCACATTCGACATTGTATTAAGCGAGCTTTGCGAAGGAACAATTTACCTTCCGAATTCATTCACACCGAATAATGACGGATTGAATGATGTGTTCAGAGCAGTAGGAAATGGAGTTGTAGACTTCGAACTAGAAATTTGGAACAGATGGGGCGAACGCGTTTTCTACACGAACGACATCGAAGAATTTTGGAACGGTAACCACGATGGTGGAGGTTACTACGTGGAAGCAGAAGTTTACACGTGGGTAGCTAGATATACGTACTTGTTGGATTTGGATGGAAACATCTCAAATACGGAAGAAGTGGTCGGACACGTAACGGTTATTCGTTAATCTCTAAGAACCGCTTTACGTTAGATAGCGTTCCGAAGACAATCAATGTGTCGGTGTCATAGATAACCGTCTCAGACTTCGGCACTCCTAAGATGTGCTCTTCCCTGACCATTTCGCCGTTCTTCTCTTCTTCGAAGCAGCGTTTGATCGTAATCAATGTGAGATTGTACCTGTTCACTAGGTCAATGTCTTCCAACGTTCTATTCGCAATTCCTTTGGGCGCCCGTAGTTCGGCTACCTCATAGTTGTCTGGTAATTGAAGAAATGCAGTGATACTCGGATTGATCAATTGTTCGGCAACCAAACTCGCGAACTCTTCTTCCGGTGCCAAAATTTCATCGATCCCAAGATTGCGCAGAATCCTTTTTTGATTGTCGCCGCTGGCACGCACAATGACGCGCTTCGTCTTCAAGTCAAGTAAGTTCAAGGCTGTAAGAATAGTCGCTTCGAAGTTTTCGCCAATGGCCACAACCGCCGCGTCCATTTCATTGATCTTATGGGCAATGAGCGATTTTTTGTCCGTAGTATCCATGGTCACAGCCAATGAAACTTCGTCCTTAATGGACTCAATGCGATCTGGGTTCGTGTCGAATGCAAATACTTCCGCACCTCTTGATGCTAACTTGTGCGCTATTTCAACCCCATATTGGCCTACGCCGATTACGGCAAAACGATTTCCTGACATACTACTTGCGTTAAATCTTATTCGATTCCTGCCTTGAGAACTTCACCAAAGCGGTAAATATCTTCAAACGAATTGTACAAAGGTACGGGAGCCATGCGAATAACGTTGGGCTCTCTCCAATCTACAATAACACCTTCTTTCATTAAATGATCAAACAGTGATTTTCCTTGACCATGAGCCAGGATAGATAATTGACATCCTCGGTCTTTTTCATCCCGCGGAGTAATGATTTCGAAATTAACCTTGTCACTTTGTGACGAAATACCATCGATGATGAATTCCAAGTAGTTCGTTAGGTCACGGCTTTTGTGGCGAAGATTTTCGAATCCAGCAGCCTTGAATAAATCCAATGATGCTCTATGAATAGCCATGTTGAATACCGGGGCATTTGAAAGTTGCCATCCTTCAGCACCTGAGATTGGGTTGAAGCCGGGTTCCATTTGAAACCGCGTTGATTTGTCATGTCCCCACCAGCCAGCAAGTCGAAGCATATCAGAGTTAGCATGTCGGTCATGGACGAATACACCAGATACAGATCCTGGACCGCTATTCAAATACTTGTAAGTGCACCAACAGGCGAAATCAACACCCCAATCATGGAGATTGAGCTCAATGTTCCCGGCGGCATGTGCTAGATCAAACCCTACCATGGCGCCTGCTTTATGTCCGGCTTCGGTAATGGTTTTCATATCAAATACCTGTCCGCTGTAATAGTTCACCCCGCCAATCATAATAAGTGCAATGTGTTCGCCATGGGTTGCAATAGCAGAAAGGATATCATCGTGGTGGATGAGGTGTTCCCCTTCTCTAGGGGCAATTTCAATCAAGTTTTCTTTCGGGTCAAGACCATGAAGCCTTAATTGCGACTCAATTGCGTATTGATCGCTCGGGAATGCCTTCGCTTCGCACAAAATTTTAGTTCTTCCAGAAGCTTTATTTGGTTGGAAGAACGATACCATCATCAAGTGAAGATTCACGGTTAAGCCATTCATCAAAACCACCTCATTTGGATTGGCGCCTACCAAAGAAGCTGCATCTTCTGCAAACAATTCATGGTAGCTGTACCACGGGTTTCGCGCGTGGAAATGCCCTTCAACTCCCCATTTCGCCCAGTCTTCCAATTCTGTGTCAAGCGCTTCTTTGGCTTTCTTCGGCTGGAGTCCTAAGGAGTTCCCCGTAAAGTACACCACTTCTTTTCCGTCTATCACGGGTAAGTGAAACTCAGACCTAAATTGGTGCAACTTATCTTGGCTGTCTAACAGTCTTGCGTGTTCAAGTGTATTTTTATGCGTCATGGTGGCGAAGAATTATCCTAATTTTGCGCTCCAAAGAAGGCCGTTTTTCATCAATAATCAAAAGAGACAGCAGAATATTATGACACGTTCGAAATCAGCAGAATTATTTGAAACAGCAAAATCATTCTTTCCGGGAGGAGTAAACAGCCCAGTGAGAGCGTTTAAGTCCGTTGGTGGAACCCCACTTTTCATAGAAAAAGGAGACGGTGCGCACATTTGGGATGCTGATGGAAATGAATTCGTCGATTACTGTTGTTCTTGGGGCCCTCTGATCCTAGGGCATAATAACCCCGAGGTGAAACAAGCGATTTTCTCTGCTGTTGAAAATGGAACGTCGTTTGGAGCACCCACACGGTTAGAAAACGAGCTAGCCGAGCTTATCCTCTCTAATCACAAGTACATTGAAAAAATTCGATTTGTAAGCTCAGGGACTGAAGCTGCTATGTCAGCAATACGTCTTGCACGAGGGGTAACAGGGAGAGATAAAATAATCAAATTCGAAGGGTGTTATCACGGCCACGTAGATGCGTTGCTTGTGAAAGCTGGTTCAGGACTTGCAACACTTGGGACTTCCTCTTCTGCCGGAATCCCTGAAGCATATGTGAAAGAAACCTTGGTGCTTCCACTCAATGACCGAGAGGCATTGGAAGAAGCTGTTAAGAAGTACAAAGACCAAATTGCTTGCATTGCTATTGAGCCTATTCCAGCAAACAACGGATTGCTGATTCAAGACATTGAGTTCCTAAAATACCTCCGTGAACTGACGAAACGTGAAGGAATTATTTTGCTATTTGACGAAGTGATTTCAGGGTTTCGCGTTGGCTTCGAAGGAGCTGCTGGATTCTATGGAATTCAGCCAGACGTAATGGCCTTTGGTAAAATCATAGGAGGTGGTATGCCGGTTGGAGCGTATGGCGCAAGTGCAGAAGTAATGGCGCACATTGCTCCAGAAGGTCCGGTTTATCAAGCAGGAACCCTTTCGGGAAACCCGGTGGCCATGGCTGCAGGAGCTGCACAGTTGCGCGCTTGCCTTCGCCCTGGATTCTATGAAGATCTTGCTGCAAAAACGGCTTCATTGGTAGATCCTATTGTTGCCCACGCTAAGACGAAAGGATACGACTTCAATATCTTTACAAGAGGTTCCATCTTTTGGTTGGCCTTCTCAGATAAGATCCACATTAGAAGTAGTCAAGAGATTGATCCAGATAGCATGAAATACTTCACAGTGCTTCATCACGAGTTGCTTCAAAGAGGAGTTTACATTGGCCCAAGTGGCTATGAAGTAGGCTTTGTCTCTGATGCCCACACCAAAGAAGATATTGCGCACACTGTGAACGCTTTTTGCGAGGCCTTAGATGTTGCCTTCAATCAAGGTTAAACTAACCAATACAGCTTGTATTAATAACGTGCCGTCTACTCCACCTGCAAAGAACATTTCGGTTTTCTTAGGATTGGAATTGGTGATGAAAAATAAGTTTAACAACGTGCTTCCAGCGAAGGCACATAAGGTGAGGTGGCTGTAATTTCCATTTAAACACAAAAGAGCCGAAGCCACAAATGAAATGAGGGCGAAGGCGATAGCTACTTGAATTGATTTTTGAACTCCAAGAAGCTGTGGAATAGTCTGTTGGTTTGGGTCATCGAAGGCAACATCCCGAATGTCGAAAGGGATGGTAATCGCCATTAAGAATGCGAACTTTTCGAGTAGAACGAGTCCGAATGAACGTGTAAATGATGTGCTCTCAACCCCTGAACCGGTTTGAAGCGGAATAACTACGCTAACCACGGTCCAAACAAGCGCAATGAGAAACACCTTCATAAGCGGGAGGTCTCTCAGGGCAAGACGCTTTCCTTTTCGAGGAATGAACCGAACAACGTACAGCAATGACAAAAGAGCCATGAAAAATAACGTCGGATAAGCTTGAATGGGTAAATAGAAAGCAAAGAAGGATGTTCCAATACCTGCAATCAGGGTAATTAAAGAAAGTTTTTTACGATTCCGAAAGAGCCAATTGTTTCTTCCAGCCTTGAGGTACTCTGGGCGATTTCGGAACTTAACAATGCGTTGAAAATTATACGTAGCCAAGGTGGCAAACCCAACAAAGAGAATGTAGAAGTAGTCTATTTCATTTTCAAATAAGAGCATGGTTTGCCAGGTAGTGGCTGCCGCACCTAACGCAATCCATACGTTGCTGTAGACGGTATTTCTCCAATGCTTCTTTAGAAAATGAAACTCCAATAGAACTAGTTCAGAATGATGTATATAATAACGCCAACGGCAGCACCAACGGCACTCCCTTTTAGACCACCAAGAATTTTTTCAGAACGTGCTACGCTCTCATAGCCCAGGGCGTAGATTTCGTTGTTCATGTAGTCAGGATTGCTCACCCCTTTGATTTGAATGATAGGGGCCATTTGGAATAGGGTATAGGCCAATACTGGCGCTATGGTTAAAACCAATCCGCCGGCACCAACCAATGGGCCTGCTGCTCCGAAGGCAAGTCCAACAAGAGCAGTAGGCGTAGCGTTGTAATGGGCAATGGCATCGTGAGCGCCAGCTAAGAAAATGCGCATTTCTTCAACCGTATAATCATCGCCCAGTACCAAGTCTTGAGCGTAAAGTACCCATTCTCCGCCTTCAAAAAGCACCGAGAAAACTTCCGATTTATGGAGCTTAATGAGTTTCTTCTTCCCGTTTCTTTTTTCGATTTCGAACTCCAGCTCTGTGCCATTATCTGCCATCAAGGTGCATTCAATTTGGTGACCAGACATTCGTTGGATTGTTGCTTTTGCTGGTAAAGATGGCATTTGAAAGACGGGCTCAACGTCAAGTAACGTGTCGTTGAAGTCAGGGAGTTCAGCTTGTTGAAGGTAAAAAAGTGAATTCCATTCCCGGTCTGTATTCAATACACCCGCCTCAATGGCCGTTTGCATGCCATTGTCGTTTTGATTCACGAAACCAGAAACAACAACCGCTTTTGACCCGGGGTTGGCACAGGGAAAACTGATGTTTTCTGGCGAATGATACCGTTCCAATTGTTGGGCGAAAAGCTGCGCCACGGCATACCCCACCGTGTCAGGTGTGTTTCTTGTTTGAAAAGCATTGATGCAAACTTGATCAGTAGTTACGAGAACCATTGTGGCTGCCATATCTGAAGCCGCATTTTTCACATCCGTTTCCCAAGGGTGTTGTGCCGAAGAAAGAAATGGCATAAAAAGGAGTACGGTTGACAGTTTTAGAAGTCTAGTTAGCATAAATAGCAGTTTCGTCAAAGTTAATCAGACCTGCTTAAACCGAGACCAAGTTTGGTTGTTTCTATTCACAACAATTGGTAGGAAAACCACGAAAGTAGAATTTGGGCATTATATGGTATCAGATAACCATTCTCTGAACTATATTTGCCATCGCTAAGAACCTAAGACAAAGCTCATGAACACGGGGACCTTCGCATCGCGCCACATTGGCCCGCGCCAAAATGAGATCAAGCACATGCTTGACGTAATTGGAGTTGACTCAATTGATCAGTTGATTGACCAAACAATTCCTGCTCAAATTAGATTGGAACGTCCATTGAATTTGGACGAACCAATGACCGAACGTAGCTATTTGAAGCACCTCAAAGCGATGGCTGCTAAGAATGAGATTTACAGAACCTACATTGGAATGGGGTACTACCCCACAGGTGTTCCAGCGGTAATCCAGCGAAATGTTTTGGAAAACCCAGGATGGTACACGGCTTACACTCCTTACCAGGCAGAAATTGCGCAGGGAAGATTGGAAGCTTTATTGAATTTCCAGACCATGGTTTCTGATTTGACGGCCATGCCTATTGCCAACGCATCGTTGTTGGACGAAGGGACATCTGCTGCAGAAGCGATGTTGATGTTTTTGAACACCAGACCACGTGCAAAGGTCAAAGCTGGCGCACTTCGTTTTTTGGTAGACGAAAACATTTATCCGCAAACATTGGACGTGATTAAAACACGTGCCTCTCATTTAGGGGTCATTCTCGATGTTAAATCATGGAAGAACTTTGATTTTGGAGAAGACGTCTTCGGCTGCATTTTGCAATACCCAAATGGAGTGGGTGCCATTGAAGACTACCAGGGCTTAACAGAGGGGGCGAAAGCCGCTAAAGTGCCGGTTGCTGTTGCGAGTGATCTTGCAGCATTGGCATTGTTAACCCCTCCGGGAGAGTGGGGAGCAGATGTTGTTTTGGGTAACTCACAACGTTTTGGAGTGCCAATGGGCTATGGTGGACCGCACGCAGCTTTCTTTGCGACAACAGAAGATTTCAAAAGACATATTCCGGGACGAATTATAGGCGTTTCGAAAGATAGAAGAGGGAAAGTAGGATTGAGAATGGCGCTTCAAACGCGTGAACAACATATCCGAAGAGACAAAGCTACTTCGAACATTTGCACTGCCCAAGCATTGTTAGCGGTGATGGCTTCAATGTATGCTGTATACCATGGGCCGAAAGGAATTCGCAGTATTTCAGAAAACATTCATCGCAAAGCGAGAATGGTTGCTGGACTTCTTGAAAAGAATGGTTTCGCTCAAAAAAACGAGCACTATTTCGACACGCTTTTGGTGGATGTTTCAGGTAAAATGGAAGCAGTGAAAGAGGCGGCAGAAAAGTTGCAAGTGAATCTACGCTACTTCGAAGATGGAAATCATGTTGGAGTTAGTTTAAGCGAAGTAGACGATCTTGAATCGCTGACTGTATTGTTGGATGTTTTCGGAATCAAACGAGGCAATAACCTTTTCTCTGACGAAAAGGCGACTCCTTCGATCTTGAACAGAACGAGTGACTATTTAACGCATCCAGCATTCAACTCTTACCATAGTGAGACTGAAATGATGCGTTACTTAAAACGTCTTGAAAACAAAGACTTGAGCTTGACGCATGCAATGATTCCTCTTGGATCATGCACCATGAAATTGAATGCTGCTACGGAACTCTTGCCTTTAACATGGCCTGAATTTGCAGAAATTCACCCCTTCGCCCCAGTAACACAGGCAAAAGGGTACCATGAAATGCTCGATAAATTAGGAAAGGACCTTTCTGAAATCACGGGCTTCGCAGATGTTTCGCTTCAACCTAATAGCGGTGCTCAAGGAGAGTACACAGGCTTGCTCGTTATTAGAGCGTATCATGCAGCGCAGAATGCAGCGCATCGCGACATCTGTTTGATTCCTCTTTCTGCACACGGTACGAATCCAGCGAGTGCGGTAATGGCAGGAATGAAAGTTGTTGCTGTGAAGAGTGACGAAGATGGAAACATTGACGTGGAAGACTTGAAGGCGAAAGCTGAAAAGCACAAAGAGAATTTAGGTGCGTTGATGGTAACCTACCCTTCAACACACGGGGTGTTCGAAGAGGCCATTAAAGAAATCACCTCTGTTGTTCACGAGAACGGCGGTTTGGTTTATATGGACGGTGCCAACATGAACGCACAGGTAGGATTGACCAACCCTGGAAACATTGGTGCAGATGTTTGTCACTTAAACCTGCACAAGACATTTGCCATCCCACACGGTGGGGGTGGACCAGGTATGGGACCAATCGGTGTAGTTGAAAAGCTTGTTCCTTTTCTTCCAGGTAACCCAATTATTCCAACAGGAGGTGATCAAGCCATTACGGCAATTTCATCTGCTCCTTGGGGAAGCGCATTGATACTACTTATTTCATACGGGTATATCTGCATGTTGGGCTCGGAAGGTGTAACAGAAAGTACACGACTTGCTATCTTGAATGCGAATTACATCAAACGCAAAATCGAAGGTTCGTTCCAAGTACTATATAAAGGTAAGAACGGAACGTGCGCACACGAGATGATTATTGACTGCAGACATTTCAAGAAAATTGGAGTGGAAGTAGAAGATATTGCTAAACGACTCATTGATTACGGTTTCCATGCGCCAACCGTATCTTTTCCAGTGGCGGGCACATTGATGATCGAGCCTACCGAAAGCGAGAGTGTTCAGGAGTTAGACCGTTTCTGCGAAGCAATGCTCTCTATTCGAGAAGAAATTGCTGAAATAGAACGTGGCGAAGCAGATCAAGACGACAACGTGTTGAAAATGGCGCCGCATACAGCAGAAGAGATGATCTCGTCCAGTTGGCTTCATACCTATTCTAGAGAAAAGGCTGCTTATCCAGTAGACAACTTGAGAAAATGGAAGTTTTGGGTAAGTGTTAGTAGAGTTGACAATGCTTTTGGAGACCGAAATCTGATTTGTACTTGTCCGCCAATGGAAGAGTACCTCGAATTGGCTTAGCCAAGTGAAAAAGTTAAAAAACGCCGTGTCTTGCACGGCGTTTTTGCTTTCCAAAATGCTGGAAATTCGATGTTTAAAACGAGGTAGGGTAAAAGATTCGATGAATGTAGTGCCTTTAGAATATTAAGCGAACGTTAAAGATTCTTATATTTGGGGCGCTTGATTAAAAGTTCAATTCACGGATATTCTTAAATACAGTAATTATGAAGAAGATTTACGCATTAGCATTTGCTTCTCTTTTCGCATCAGTTGCAGCTTTCGGACAAAGCTACCAGCCACTTGTGAAGAATAAGCACAAAGAAACTCGTCGTGCTCAAGACGGTGCAACTACCGTTAACACGAACCGAGTGGAATTTTACACAAATGATTTCTCAAACTGCGATGATTGGGTAATCGATAACGCTTTCGAAAACGGATACACTGATTTCGTATCAGATTTGTTCTTCGAATGTGGAGACAACATTCAGCCAGACGGACCAGCCTCGATTGACGCTATCAACTCTGAAACTGCAGATAACGGTTTCATGATGATTGATTCTGATGAGTACGGTGGTGAAGAAGGTTTCGACGGAATTGAGAACTCTTGGTTCCAGTCTGCAGAAGCTATCAACTGTACAGATCACCCATTCGTATCTATTTCTATGTGGTCTTTCTACCGTATGTGGGACAATGGTTCTTCTGATGGTAACGAGTACTGCCTAGTGGAGGTTTCTCGTGATGGTGTTACTTGGCCAGACGTTGAAACGTTTGAAGTAGCTGACGGATTCGTTGATTTTGGTGACGGTGACGGCGCTGTACAAGCACGTTGGGAATTGTGGCCAGAAATGAGCACACAAGATCCTGTAACAAACCCTACAGAACACATTTTCGACATCACTTCTGCTGCAGGAGGTCAAGAAACTGTTTACCTACGTTTCCGTTGGAAAGGTACTTGGGGTTACGCTTGGATGGTTGATGACGTAACACTTTACGACACGCCAGCGAACGATGTACGTATCGATACCTACCTTACTTGGACTGATTACAACGGTACAGGAATGTACGAGTACAGCAACTTCGCATTGTCTCAGGTAACTGAAATCCAGTTTGCATCTAAGGTGCGTAACCTAGGTTACGAAGACCAAACAATGCTTACGTTGGATGTACAGGTGAACGGAGAAGCCGCTGCTGCATCTGACGCTATCGATCTTCCATACCTAGCTCAAGATACATTGCGTGCTGCAGGTTACGTAATTCCAGCAACTGTTGGAGAGTACGTAGTTGATTACACTGTTGCTCAAGAGCAAGACGATGCGTCTCCTGAAAACAACGTTGACCAGCAAGGTTTCAATGTAACTGAGTATTCTTATGGTGTTGACAACGAAGTATTCTCAGGTGTTTTCCCATTCGATGGTGCTGATGCATTCATCGCTAAGGTTCCTTACCAGTTCTTCGCTGATGCAACTATCTATGGAATTGATGTTGCTATCATGGAAGGTTCAGACCCATTCACTCCAGTAATTGCTCACGTTATGGATTTCGAAACATTGGATGAGTACATCATGTCTTCTGACGAAGGCGAGTTGAACCCTGATTTCGTAAATGCTACTACAGATGACAACGACGTAACATGGTATACATTCCTATTGGATGATCCGGTTGACGTTCTTGCAGGAGAAGGCTATGTTGCTGCATTCGAACACTACGGTGGTTCTAGCGTTCAGATTGGAGAGTCGAAAGACATCGCTGATCAAACAGCATTCGTATATGGAGATTTCGGTACAGCTATCGATAACTACTTCACAAACGAAGTGCCAATGGTTCGTTTCAACTTGAACCCGAACGCAGAAGGAACTCCAGATAACGTTATTGAAAACACAAACGTTAACTTCGAGTTGTTCCAGAACACTCCTAACCCAGCTGACGCAAACACAGTAATCCGTTACAACCTTGAAGTAGCTAATAACGTTACTTTCGAAGTAATTGATTTGACTGGTAAGCGTGTTGAGTTCATGGATCTTGGACAGCAAGCTGCAGGTTCTCAAAGAATCAATTTCGATGTTTCTAACCTAGAAGCTGGTATGTACCAGTACACATTGACTGTTGGTGGTGAGACTGCTACACGTAAGATGTTGGTGAAGTAATTTTACTTCAATCACGATATCAAAGGGGTTCCGCTTGGAGCCCCTTTTTTTATGGCCAATTTTTTGAACCGAGAAATAGTTTAGGCGTTGTAGCCTACTAAAAGAGTAGACTGGAATCGAATAATAAGAGGAATTTGTGCGAAAAATTCACGCATTTCAAGGCTATACGCTTTGCAGGTGCTTTCTTATTGTGTAATTTAACAGATTCAAAATGTGTAAGAAATGAAAAAATTTTACTTAGTACTAGCCGCAGTGCTTATGGTGTCAGGATTGACAGCTCAGCGCGCGCAAACGCAGCACGACTTCAACAAGATGTACACTCCAGCAACGGAGCAAGAAGCATCTCAAGCGCGTCGTCAAGGAATGGATCTAATTGAACTACGTCAGGATCGTGGAGGAGCAATCTTCTTCTCTGAGGATTTCGCAAACGGATTAGACGGAAACAATGGTTTCGGTGGATGGACCATC
>JAQWQB010000111.1 GCA_029245065.1 Flavobacteriales bacterium
CTGGTTTCAGCCACTACTTTGGCTGGGATCCGTTGATTCTTCGCGCCATTTTCATTCTTCTCGCCTTTACTTCAATTGGAATTCCGTTGTACCTGATTCTTTGGGTTCTTATTCCTGCTGCGGTAACTACGGCAGAGAAACTCAAGATGAAAGGAGAAAAAATAAACGTTGAAAACATCTCCAAAAAAATCAACGAGGAAATGGATAACGTGAAGTCGAAGTTTTCAAATAAAAACAAGAAAGAAGCTTCTAAATCAATCAATAAATTGGTCTCAGGAATCGGTGAGTTCTTTTCACTTTTAGCCAATGTATTCAGAGGTTTTTCAGGAGTGATATTCCTCTTTCTTGGAATCGGAATGCTTGTTGGCATAACGGTGCTCATAGGCGGTTTTTCTTCAGGTGTACCAGGTGCAGGTGAGTTTTCATTCTCGTTCCTGAGTGACTACATTTTCTTTAGTCCGCACATGTTTACCTTGGCCGTAATTGCCGCTATCCTATTACTCGTAGCGCCTTTCTTGTACTTTCTCTACTTAGGACTCCGTTTGCTGTTGCGCATTCAATCGCCAGTTAAAGGACTTGGAGCCATTTTACTAGGGATGTTTATTATGGGAGCCATTCTAGCGTCCATCTCTACTATCAACCAAGTGAAGCAATTTGCTACCGATGAGAACATTCTTGATAGACAGCCTCAAACAGATTTTGAAAGCGATACACTGTATGTGAGCATCGCTTCAGACTACATTTGGCATGACCAAATCAACGTTCACAGGCTATCTCCTCCTGAAATGAAGAAAATCATTGATGGCGATCTATACTTTGCCAATCCATACCTGCGTGCTCGTCCATCTGAAAGCGACGTCATGGTCTTCGAAATAGACTATGAGGCGTCTGGGACATCAACCACTTCGGCGTTGGATCATGCTGAAAACATCAATTATGGATACAAACTCGAGGGAAACCGTTTGATATTGGATCCGTTCTTCAAAGTTGTTGGAGAAACCAAGTACAGAGACCAAGAGGTAACATTTACCATTCGCATTCCCGAAGGAAAAACCATCATTCTCGAAGAGTCAACTTCAAGAATAATCAATGGATACAGCGGCTGGGCAAACCTACGGTCCTATGAAATTGCTGGTAAGTCTTTCAAAAACATCAAACGCGAAATAATCTGTTCTAGCTGCCCAAAGGAAGAGGAAGAGGAACAGGACGAAGAAGAATAAAGCAATGCGACGTTAACGAACGTACATCTTTCTCAATCAAGCAATGCCGTCAGGAAACGTTCTGACGGCATTTTTTTATGTCATTCTTCGATTCCAATTAACTCGGTCCATCCAACAACCTTCATTCACGAATCGCGCGGTTTTCAATTTGGTATTTGTAAATTGGCTTCATGCGACGTCTTGCCTCCCTTCTGCTATTTATCATTTCTTGCCTCAGCATTCATGCGCAACAGCAGTATGCCCTCATTGAAAACAAGGGACAATGGCCTGCACACGTAACTTCACAAGTTGAATTGAAAGGTGGTTGGATGTTCTTGGAAAACAATGCATTCACGTATCACTTCATGGACCTCGCTGGAATTGCAGAGGTACACAGCACCGGCACCAACATTGAAGATCTCGCTGGACAAACGAAGCTAAAAGGGCATGTTTACAAAACAAGGTTCGAAGGGGCGAATTCTGAGCCAATTGTTCAGTTCGAAGAAGAACTCATTACTCGATTTAACTACTTCTTAGGAAACGACCCCAACAAATGGCAAGGCAACGTACCATCTTATTCAGCCGCACGTTACAGCGATTTATACCCCGGCGTAGATCTACATGTTTACAGCAAAGAATTTGCCATGAAGTACGACTTACTGCTTGAAGCTGGCGTAAACCCTGATATCATTCAAATCCGATACGATGGTGTTGAATCCATAACACTTCGAAATGGAAGATTGGTCATTCGAACTTCAGTCAACGAAACAATTGAACAGGCGCCCATTGCCTGGCAATTTATTGATGGCGAAAAAGTCTACCTAAATTGCGAATACGATTTACTAGGAGACTTGGTTTCTTTCGCCTTTCCGAAAGGATACAACAACGATTATCCCATAATCATTGATCCTGAACTACTCTTTTCAACCTACTCAGGAAGTACCGCAGATAACTTCGGATACACCGCCACATTTGACGATGAAGGTTACCTGTACTCTGGCTCCTCTGCATTTGGCAGCGGTTACCCCGTTACAGTTGGTGCGTACCAACAAACGTGGGCCGGAGGTGACGGACAAGGCTTTCTTCAGGGTACAGATATTGCCATCACGAAATACGATGTTACCGGAACGTTCAGGGTATACAGTACCTACTTAGGCGGCCCGAATGATGAATTGCCTCATTCACTTATTGTCAACGCCGCTGGAGAATTGATTGTAATGGGAACTTCGAGCTCACCAATGTATCCCACAACGGAAGGGTCTTACTCTGCTGATTTCAATGGAGGTTCAACAGTTGCCCCAGTAGGTGTTGGTGTGGAGTATGTGAACGGCTCAGATATTATTGTCTCCAAATTCACGGCAGACGGTTCCGCTTTGGCGGCCTCTACTTTTCTTGGTGGTAGTGGCAATGACGGAGTAAATACAGCCCCGAACTTAAAGTTCAATTATGCCGATGAGTTTAGAGGAGAAGTGGAACTCGACAATGATGGCAACGTAATTATTGTGAGCTGCACCTACTCTGCTGACTACCCTTCTGTTAGCGCATTTCAAGGTGCCAATGCAGGAGGTTTGGATGGATGCATTACCAAACTAGACGACGACCTCTCAAACGTGCTTTTCAGTTCTTATTACGGGGGCTCAGGAAATGATGGAGTGTACGCCGCCGCAGTAGATTCTCAAAATGACATCTTCATATGTGGAGGAACAACTTCTACAAACTTCCCAACAGAAGGGACCCCTTATCAAAATGCATTTGGCGGTGGAACAGCCGATGGTTTCATTTCCAAAATTCAACAAAGCAGCGTTTCCATTGAGGCAAGTACTTTTTTCGGTTCGAATGCCTATGATCAAGCTTATTTCATTGAAGTAGATAGCAATGATCAACCATACATTTACGGGCAATCAATGGCTGCCAACTCTACATGGATTATCAATGCAGCATATGGCACCCCGAATAGTGGGATGCTCGTGAGTAAACTTGACGACGAACTATCTGCCATAGGTTGGTCTACCGTCTTCGGTACCGGAAGTGGAGAACCTAATTTGTCTCCGACGGCTTTCTTGGTAGATGTATGCGGAAAAATATACCTCTCAGGATGGGGAGGCACCACCAATACCAGTTCGAATCCGAATACCGATACCGTTTTCGGGATGGAAACTACTCCAGACGCGTATCAAGATGATACCAACGGAAGTGATTTCTACTTATTGGTGTTAGAAGATGACGCCAGTGATATTGTGTACGGTAGCTTCTTCGGTGGGCTGACAAGTGCAGAACACGTAGACGGCGGTACCAGTCGTTTCAATCGAAAAGGTCAAATCTATCAGTCGGTCTGTGCAGGATGTGGATCAAATGACGACTTCCCTATTTTCCCAGTTGACGCGGTTTCTCCTTTAAACCAAAGTACCAATTGCAACAACGGTGTTTTCAAGTTCGATTTCGAATTGCCCATCACAGTTGCGGACTTCTATGCACCACCAGTAGGATGTGTGAACATACCGGTGCAGTTTCAAAACAATAGTAGTGGTGGATTAAATTTTGAGTGGGATTTTGGTGACAATACGACTTCTACCCTACCAAACCCGATTCACACGTATGACGAACCGGGCGTCTACACGGTTTCTCTTGTCGCCAATCATCCGTCTACCTGTAACATGTCAGACACCTTGTTCAGGCAAATTGAAATTTTGGAACCACAAACAACCAGTTTGAACGACCTGGAAATTTGTGAAGGGGAAAGCATTGGTCTAGGCCCTGTCCCTTTTGATCCATCGTATGATTATGAATGGAATCCAGCAGAAACGCTCGACGATGCCAGCATCCCTGAACCAACAGCCACCCCGTCCGATGACACTGACTACACCCTGCTAATTGATAATGGCGCTTGTATAGATACCGTTTTCCAAACAGTAGCATTGAACTTGCTCGACCTGCAAGCACCAGAAGATATCGTTTTGTGCGAAGAAAACATCGATATCACCCTCACTGCCAATTCAGATGAACCCGGTGTTGAGTGGATTTGGTCTTCATCGCCTGACTTCCTAGATCAGCTGAATGACAACATCAACGACAACGACATTGTGGTTAACGTTGACGAAGAAACTACGTTCTACGTTCAAGTTTCCATTGGTGATTGTGTTCGAACAGATGAAGTGACCATCTCATTTCTCACAACTGCTCTCGACATTGGTGGAGACTTTGTAGTGTGCGCGGGAGATACCGTTACGTTAACTGTTCTCAACGAACTTCCCGGATTTGAAATTACGTGGGAACCGGCTGGTCAGGTATTGACAGGACAAGGAACCAACGAGGTACAAATGCTCATTACCGAAGACACCCTGGTGAGCGTGACGGCTACAGACGGAGATGATTGTACCGTGACAGAAGATATTCTAGTGGAGGTATCAGGGCTTGACCTGAATGACATTGGAGCTACGGCAAATCCAACTCAATTATCTGGAGGCGAATCAACCAACTTATCGGTAGTTCCGCTCGGTTTTGACTATACGTGGTCTCCTGCTGAAACGATTTTCAACCCGAATGTCAGTTCCACATCAGCTACTCCCACGGAAACAACAACCTATTATGTTACCGTAGCCGACGGAGAATGCTTGTACACGGACAGTGTGCGTGTATTCGTTTTTGATTTCGACTGCGGGCCTCCTAGTATTTATGTACCTAATGCCTTCACGCCAAACAGTGATCAACTCAATGAGCAACTCTATGTACGTGGAGTTTTCATTACAGACCTCTACTTTGTGATTTATGACCGTTGGGGCGAAGTCATGTTTGAGACGACCTCCCTTAGTCTGGGATGGGATGCTACCTTCAAAGGCAGAGACGTGGATCCAGATGTCTACGTTTACTACTTAGAGGCCGTTTGTGAAGACGGGCAAACCTATTTTGAAAAAGGTAATATTACGGTGATCAGATGAAAAAGCTTCTCCTCACCATATGCGTTTTAAGCTCCTTGGCAGGTGTTTCCCAAGACATTCATTTTTCGCAATTCAACGTTGCGCCGATGGTTTACAACCCTGCTTTGGCCGGGGGATTTGAGGGAGATATGCGATTCATTGGAAACCAACGTACCCAATGGAGATCGGTGACAGCTCCCTACTCTACCATTGGTGTAAGTGCTGATTTCAATCACAAAAATCAGCCTTTGATGGGCTCTGCTTTCTCCATCTACCAAGATCGTGCAGGTGACAGCAAGCTGAATACCATCGCCGTGAATGGCGCTTTCTCTTATGAAATTGCCAAAAGTGCAGATGAACTCCACACGTTCACGCTTGGCGGGCAACTCGGTTTCACCCACAGAAAAATAGACTACAGTGACCTCAACTACGATTCTCAATGGAATGGCTTTCAGTACAATGCCAACGCCAGTTCAGGAGAACAATTTGCGCGGGATGCGAGAACCTACGTCAACTTCAATTTAGGAGGTGCTTGGCAGTATAGGGTTGACAAACGAAATTCCATGGAAGCAGGAATTGCATTGTTCAACGCCTCTGGTCCACAACAAAGTTTCTTTGATGATCCTTCCATCCGAAGAGACATGCGCGTGTCTATTTCGGGATCTGGAATTATTGAATTGAATGATGAATGGGACGCCATAGGCGGACTCTTATTCTCTGTTCAGGGAAAATACCTCGAGTTCATACCTGGTGGAGGCGCTCGATACATTTTAGAAGATGAGCGTGGTTCATTCAAAACACTTTTTGGCGGAATGTATTACCGAACGAAAGATGCAGGATTCATTATGGCAGGAATGGACTACGACCAATGGCGTGTGGGTTTGAGTTACGACATCAACTTAAGTAACTTACGACCAGCCAGTAACGGACGAGGAGGATTCGAGTTGTCTGTGGTTTATATCCTGACCCGATTCGTTCCACCCCCAGGAAGAAAAAGAATTTGTCCAGAATACTTCTGATGAACTTTTATCCTAGACGAAGGTTGTTCATCTTTGTAGTATGAAGAAAGAAACAGGAACAAATTGGTCTCTTTTAGTAAACATTGCCCTTATTTCACTGGTCGTTTACAACCTTGTTTTCGCTTGGGGTAAATTCATGCCCGAGTTGATGCCCCGTTTGAATCAAAGCATTCTTTCTAGCATCCAATCTTCAGTGGTCGCCTTCACATTTCTTGAACTCATAGGTGTAGCAAGCGTTTTTGTAGACCTTGTTGGTAGATGGGAAGAACTGGGAAAGAAACCTGCGGTACGCGCTTTAAGAACCCTATTAATAGGTCTCTTGCTCATGGGATTCATCATGAAAATCTTCATCAACTTCCTAGACTCTGCCTACCTAGAAAACTAATCGTCTAAGTGGTATTGCTGATCTGATGGCGAAGTTTGTCTGCCGTAACGCTTATACGCCTCATAGCGGTGCTTCACGTAAAGAATGAATTCGTATTGCGTGAAACTCTTCAAACGTTGGTCTCCCGGATCCATAAAATCAATGAACGCATCGAATTCATCGTCCTCCAAGTCAATAATATCGTACTCCACGTACTTCGCAAACAATTCTTTTAGCAGTTCCCTTCTTCTATCATTATTGCGCAACTCAATAGCGAGTCTTTTCGAACGCTCTCGTTTGGAGAACGCTTCGTACAAGAAGGTAATTGGGCTTTGTAATGCGTTCACTCCTGAGGTTCGGTAGTCCTTGTCTTCAAATCCAAGTTTTTGGATATCGTCATTAATCTTCTGCAAATCTCTCGGAGCAATGACCTCTACTTCCGGCACACTGATTCGAAGCTGAATCATCTGTATATCAATGGAGTAATGCGGTTTATATGTTGAGTCTGCAAAAGAGATGCGTTGTGAAATGAATCCTGTAGCGGCAAATTGAATGACGTCGTCCTGGCAAGCCTTGATTAAAAACGTTCCGTCTGATTCACAAAATTGACCACTTCCTTTGGATCGATTGACAACCATGGCATCGTACATGGGTCTTCCACTTTCGTTTAAGACAGTTCCGCTGATAAAAATGGTAGAATCACAGTCTTGAGACCACCCAAAAGTGGACACGAGAGCGAATAAAAGAAGTAGCGTTATTTTGTTCATAGGCACTTGTACAACGAACGAGAGTCCCTTTTGGTATCATAAAAAAAGCCAACTCATTCCACCCGTAGGAAAGAGAAGCGTTTTTCGCCAAAAGCACCGTTCTCCATTTCGTCTATGTAGATGCGCATATCTACGTTTGAAATCATCTTATAAGAGATCTTTTTCAAGTTCTCGCCATTCGGGTTTTCGAACGTGACTTGGTCTTTTGTGATTGACGTTAAATCAAATACAACTGATTCTTCGGAATTCCCTCCTGAAAGCCCAACAGAATAAGTAGGTGTCTCAGAGCGAAAGTTAATGTACATGCATTCAATGAACACCGTGTCTGTTTCATACAAGACGTATCCCCTGCCTTCAAGCAGGCCTTCTTCAATGAGGTTCCACTCTTCGTACCACTTGTTTTTCTCATCAACGTCTTCCCACTTCCCTGCCAATCGTTCAAAGGCGAAGTTTTCGTCTACAGCGTCTTCTTGCTGATTGCCTCCACAAGCGCACAACAATGCTGTTATTGACAACAAAAGAAATGGTCTAATCATACTCAAAAGTAACAAACCTCTTCATCTATTGAACGCCCAGTGACAAAGAAATTGGTAACGAAACCGGTAAAAGCTGCGTAAACGGTTCTAACCTTTCTTTCATACTATGCGTAACATGCACTTTATTGCCGTTGGTTTAGCGACCTTCACGGCTCTTTTATCCTATTCCCATGAATCTTCAGAAGTAACGGAAGCTCCTTTTGCAAAAAAGGTATTGGCCGTTCAATTAATGCCGAACTGGGATAGCCCAATCACATTTGCTATTGCTACAGAATTCAACGGTGAGATCACCGCTTTAAAACATGTTTCACAACGTCAGTTTATCCTAATTGGATCTGGAAAAATGAAACATGCCGCGAATCCTGAACAACGCAATTTCTTCCAAGAAAATGGAATCGAAAACTGCGACGTAACGTACGACAAGACCTATCGTGTGCATCATTTCGATTGCAATCCAGTGAATGATTTATGGAAGTTGAGGTACCAAGAAGCACTGAATAACCCAGAAGAAAAAGGATGGAGTCACATTCGTTCAGCACCAGATGCAGGGCAACTCGGCATGCTTGGTTCGTTCGGCATAACGCGTTTGAATGATTTTATCTTCGATGAAGATGTTTTCGACTTGTTGAAAGCAATTAATGACCCTGCTTGGGTAAATCAATACAAGTAGAACAAATTTCCTGTGTACCTTGTGCAACAATGAGCACAGCATCCAATTCTCAAGAGGAAAAGGCCATTGAGCGAATTCGCGCGAAAAGGCTTGCCAATCAGGATCCTAACGCCTTGTTTGATCTTTTAATAACAGGCAATAGAGAAGCATTGGCACGCGCTATTACGTGGGTTGAAAGTACACTTCCTGAAGATCAGGAGCTGTCTAATCAATTGCTCAAACTTGTTCTTCCGCACACAGGAAAGTCCAAACGCATTGGTATAACTGGAGTTCCAGGAGTTGGTAAGAGCACATTCATCGAGCAATTCGGACAAACACTCATCGCAAACGGAAGTAAAGTAGCTGTACTTGCCATCGACCCCAGCAGTCAACGTTCACAAGGAAGTATTCTGGGCGACAAGACGCGCATGGATTTGCTCTCTCGAAACCCGAATGCCTTCATACGTCCGTCCCCTGCCGCAGAAACCTTAGGCGGAGTAGCACGTGCAACAAGGGAGAGTATATTACTCTGTGAAGCTGCTGGCTTCGACATCATCATTATTGAGACTGTTGGTGTAGGGCAATCTGAAACCTCCGTGAATGGAATGGTTGATTTCTTCCTTTTACTCATGTTAGCTGGTGCCGGAGACGAGTTACAAGGGATCAAGCGAGGGATCATGGAAATGGCTGACGCGATTTTAATCACCAAAGCGGATCACAACAATCGCAAGGCTGCGGTTCAAGCGCAACGTCAGTACAAAGCTGCGTTACACCTGTTCCCTCCCAATGAAAAAGAGTGGTATCCTGCAGTAGAATTGTGCAGCGCATTAGAAAACACCGGAATTGATGAGTTCATTACGAACCTAAACGACTATTTCGAGCAATGTGGCGATTGGATAGGAACCAATCGAAAAGCCCAAGATGTGAAGTGGTTTTACGAGGCCCTTCAACATGAGATACTGACCAAATTTCATCAAAACCCTGAATTATTGGCGACGTTGAAGAAATTAGAACAACAGGTCAAAAACCAAGAGATCTCTCCTTTTGTAGCCGCTTCAACACTGGCAAGAGCGCAGTTCAACGATTAGCCGAAATAGCTCAAAAGACCTTCGAAATCAACCTTTTCTTGATTTCCAGACTCCATATTCTTCACTGTAATGGTATTGGAATTCATTTCGTCTTCACCAATCAGAGCTACAAACGGAATGGCCTTATCATCGGCATACTTCATTTGTTTTTTCATCTTGGCATTTTCAGCGTACACTTCTGTGCGAATTCCTTCGCCTCTTAGTCGCTGAGCTAGCTTCATGCAATAGTTCTCTTCCGCTTCTCCAAAATTCACGAAAAGCAATTGCGTACTTGTAGCGGCTTGAGAAGGAAACAAATCAAAGTGCTCCAGTACATCGTAAATTCGATCTGCACCGAACGAAATTCCCACCCCGCTCATGTTCTTAAGGCCAAAAATCCCTGTCAAATCATCGTAACGACCACCTCCACAGATGCTACCCACAGGTGATTCTGGAACTTTCACCTCGAAAATAGCGCCCGTGTAATAGTTCAAGCCGCGAGCAAGTGTTGGGTCCAATACCAAGGTGGCATTGTTCAAGCCTAGGTCGTCAACATAGTTCACCACGTAGCGAAGTTCTTCCACGCCTTTCTTCCCTATTTCTGAGTTCTCCAAGTGTTGCTCCAATTGCTGCAGTACTTCAAGCGGAGTTCCTTCCATTCCGAACAACGGTTCAAGTTTCACAATTTGATCGCGTGAAATACCGCGGTTGACCAATTCCTCTTCGACCTTCTCCCTTCCTATTTTATCGAGCTTATCAATGGCAACGGTAAGGTCTGTGAGCTTCTCTGAAGCACCAGCTACCTCTGCAATTCCAGCAAGAACTTTCCGGTTGTTCAGCACAATATTGAATTCAGGGATACCCAATGAAGACAAAGCCTCATCGAAAATTCGCACGAACTCAACTTCGTGTAGCAATGCATCTGAGCCAACCACGTCGGCATCACATTGAAAAAACTCTTGGTAACGTCCTTTTCCCGGTCTATCGCCTCTCCAAACTGGTTGAATTTGGTAACGCTTAAAGGGAAATGGAATAGCATGCTGGTTCATGACAACAAAACGTGCAAAAGGGACCGTTAAGTCATAGCGCAAGGCCTTTTTACTAATGCTAAAGGAAAGCTTCTTGCTGTCTTTCGCTTCCAAAGCGGCCGTATCTGCCTTGGTTAAAAAGTCACCATTGTTCAAAATCTTGAAAATCAACTGATCTCCCTCTTCTCCATACTTGCCAGTCAAGGTTGAAAGATTCTCCATTGCCGGCGTCTCAATAGGTTCAAAACCGTAGCGTTCAAAAACAGAACGAATGGTAGCGAATATCCAGTTTCGACGGACCATTACTTTGGGTCCAAAATCGCGTGTTCCTTTGGGAATAGATGGTTTACTCATGATGTTAAATTGCGCAACAAAAGTAACCAATCCTTTTACGAATGGTTCTAATCTTTCTTAAGATTCCTGCGGTAATTGATGAAAGCAACAACAATTAATGCCGCCATGGCTATCCAAATGTATCTCATAGTTCACTTTTCTATTCTGCTGCTTACCTTTGAAGCGTGTTAAAGGTCGAAAAAATAGCGGAACTGCGGCAGCACGCCGGTCCAGTCTACCAATTGCAAAAAGGACGTTCAAAAGGACATCTTCTTTCTGCTAGTGGCGACAAATTCATTGCTGAATGGAAATTCGAAGGGATCGAAAGCAGCCAAGAGTTTAAGCCAAGCAACTTTGCCGTTCAACTCGAAAATGCCTGCTATTCCATTCTTTTCATAGAAGCTAAACAACTTCTTCTTGCCGGAAATTCCGAGGGAGGAATCCACGTCATTGATTTAGCACAGAACCAAGAAGTTCGACTCCTCAAAGTGCACGAAAAAGGGGTGTTCTGCTTTGAATACATTCCAGAAGAGAACATGGTTATTTGCGGCGGTGGCGACGGAATGATGAGTGTTTGGGATGCCGACAGCTGGAAACTACTTCGGCACTTTCAAATTTCAGCCAAAAAAATACGCTCCATTCAACTGATTGAAAACCAGCTCTTAGTTGGTGATGGCGACGGGTACATCCGGTTGTTCGACACCCCCTGGCTCAACGAACTTTCAACCATAGAAGCGCATGAAGAGGGTGTATATTGCTTGACCAAACACCCAACGAAGCCAGTGCTCATCTCTGGAGGTAAAGACGCACACATTCGTTTTTGGAAATTCCCTTCACTGGAACCCACGCACGCTATTGCTGCACACAATTTTGGGGTGTACGCGCTGAAATTCTCCCCAGATCATAAATTAGCGCTTTCAACAAGTAGGGACAAAACCGTCAAATTATGGGATGCTGAAACTTTCGATTTGATGATGCGCATTGAAAAACCCGCTTTCCAAGGCCACACACACAGCGTTAATGACGCATGTTGGATAGCAACGAACTGCTTCGTCACAACGGGAGACGATCGTCGATTGATTTGCTGGAAAATCACAGATGAATGATTAACCCTTTTAGGGTATGGCAGGGAATTGATTCTGCTCTTATATTTGCAACCAAAATAGTTGAGAATGAGAACAAAACTTATTGCGGCAATCGCAATTCTATTCGCTGCTGGATGTGGTGAACAAGCTCCTGCTCCTCAGGACAATCAGCCTGTTGATACAAAAGTGATGGAAGTAAATGTTTACAGCCATCGCCATTATGACATTGATCAGGTACTTTTTGAAGAATTCGAAAAAGAAACAGGGATCCACGTAAATGTGGTGAACGCCTCTGCCGACGAGCTCATTGTGCGCATGGAAAACGAAGGCGCTGATTCTCCGGCTGACGTTTTATTGACTTCAGATGCGGGAAGATTGGTACGTGCACAAGACCAAGGCCTTCTTCAAGGAATTAACTCTAACGTGCTTACTGAAGCCGTTCCAGCAAAGATGCGTGATGCAGACGGAAACTGGTTCGGATTAACCATGCGTGCACGTGTCATTGCATACAATCCTGAAACAGTAGACGCTGCTGATCTTTCTACTTATGAAGACTTAGCGAATGAGAAGTGGAATGGACGATTGCTAGCTAGAAGCTCTTCTAACATCTACAAACAATCACTTATGGCTAGCATCATTGCGAACAACAATGATAGCGTAGCACTGGCTTGGGCAACTGCTGTTCGTGGAAACATGGCCCGCGAGCCGAAAGGAAATGATAGAGATCAAGTGAAAGCTATTGCAGCTGGCGAAGGC